>NZ_JBUZNP010000004.1:325864-351337 GCF_055326215.1 Tessaracoccus pujii
CCTTGTCTTTGCCAGCCGGTGGACGGGGACGGGTGGTTGGGGCGGCCCCGATTTCCCCCCCCGCCCGTATGCACCCTGGTCAGGCGGTGGCTGCTCCGTCGCCCTCTGCCACCGGCTGAAGCTCGGGCAGGTCCGCCTTCGCGACGCCGGTGAACTTGAACGGCAGCTCTGCGCCCTCCTCGCTGACGTCGACCTGGACGATCTGGCCCGCCTGGATCTCGCCGAACAGGATCTTCTCCGCCAGCAGATCCTCGATGTCGCGCTGCAGCGCCCGCCGAAGCGGGCGGGCACCGAGCACCGGGTCGAAGCCGCGCTTCGCGATGAGCGTCTTGGCCGCAGGCGTGAGCTCGATGCCCATGTCCTTGTCCTTGAGCCGCAACTCGATCTGCGCCACCATGAGGTCCACGATCCGCTCGATATCGGCCTGCGTGAGCTGATGGAACACGACGATCTCGTCGACGCGGTTGAGGAATTCGGGGCGGAAGTGCTGCTTCAGCTCATCCGAGACCTTCGCCTTCATCTTCTCGTACCCCGATTCCTGGTCACCGGACCGGGTGAACCCGAGGTTGATGTTCTTCGAGATGTCGCGCGACCCGAGGTTCGTGGTCATCACGATGACAGTGTTCTTGAAGTCCACCACCCTGCCTTGCGCGTCCGTGAGCCGACCTTCGTCGAGGATCTGCAACAGGGAATTGAAGATGTCCGGGTGGGCCTTCTCGATCTCGTCGAACAACACCACCGAGAACGGCTTGCGACGGACCTTCTCCGTGAGCTGCCCGCCCTCTTCGTACCCGATGTAACCGGGAGGGGAACCGAACATCCGCGACGCGGTGTGCTTTTCCGAGTATTCGCTCATGTCCAGCGTGATGAGGGCGTCCTCATCCCCGAACAGGAACTCGGTGAGCGCCTTTGTCAGCTCCGTCTTGCCGACGCCCGAAGGCCCGGCGAAGATGAATGAACCGCTGGGCCGCTTGGGGTCCTTGAGCCCGGCGCGGGTGCGCCGGATGGACCGCGAGAGCGCCTTGACGGCGTCGTTCTGCCCGATGTAGCGCTTCCCCAGTTCCTCCTCCATGCGGAGCAGCCGCTGGGACTCCTCCTCCGTGAGCTTGAACACGGGGATGCCGGTTGACCCGGAGAGCACGACGGCGATCTCCTCCTCGCCGACGACGGCGGGGATGTCCGAATCGCCCTGCTTCCAGGCCTCTTCGCGCTCGGCGCGCTGGGCGCGAAGCTTCTGCTCCTCGTCACGGAGGCGTGCGGCGCGCTCGAAGTCCTGCGCGTCGATGGCGGCGTCCTTCTCCAGCTTGTTGGCCGCGATCGCCTCGTCGAATTCACGCAGGTCCGGCGGCGCCGTCATGCGCTGGATGCGCAGCCGGGCCCCGGCCTCGTCGATCAGGTCGATGGCCTTGTCCGGGAGGAAGCGGTCCTGGATGTAGCGGTCCGCCATGGTGGCCGCGGCCACGAGGGCCTCGTCCGTGATGGTGATCCGGTGGTGCGCCTCGTACCGGTCCCGGAGGCCCTTGAGGATGTCCACCGTGAGCGCGACCGAGGGCTCGGCCACCTGGATGGGCTGGAAGCGGCGCTCGAGCGCGGCGTCCTTCTCGATGTGCTTGCGGTACTCGTCCAGGGTGGTGGCCCCGATGGTCTGGAGCTCCCCTCTGGCCAGCATGGGCTTGAGGATGCTCGCGGCGTCGATGGCGCCCTCCGCGGCGCCCGCCCCGACGAGGGTGTGGATCTCGTCGATGAACAGCATGATGTCGCCGCGGGTCTTGATCTCCTTGAGCACCTTCTTCAGGCGCTCCTCGAAATCACCGCGGTAGCGCGAGCCGGCCACCAGGGCGCCCAGATCCAGCGTGTAGATCTGCTTGTCACGCAGCGTCTCAGGCACGTCTCCGCGGACGATGGCCTGGGCCAGCCCTTCGACGACGGCCGTCTTGCCCACGCCGGGCTCACCGATCAGCACCGGGTTGTTCTTGGTGCGGCGGCTGAGCACGGTCATGACGCGCTCGATCTCGTGGACGCGGCCGATGACCGGGTCCAGCTGGTTCTCGCGCGCGGCCTGGGTGAGGTTGCGGCCGAACTGGTCCAGGACCTGCGAGCTGCCCTTCTCGGGACCCGTCTCCGGGGCGCCGGACATGGACGCCTCGCGCCCCTGGTATCCGGTGATCAGCTGCAACACGGTGTTGCGGACCCGGTTGAGGTCGGCGCCGAGCTTGATCAGCACCTGGGCCGCGACGCCCTCGCCCTCACGGATGAGGCCGAGCAGGATGTGCTCGGTGCCGATGTAGTTGTGATTCATCTGGAGCGCCTCGCGCAGCGAGAGCTCCAGCACCTTCTTGGCGCGCGGGGTGAACGGGATGTGCCCCGTGGGAACCTGCTGCCCCTGGCCGATGATCTCCTCGACCTGCTCGCGCACCGCTTCCAGCGCGATGCCGAGCGACTCGAGCGCCTTCGCCGCCACACCCTCACCCTCATGGATGAGGCCGAGCAGGATGTGCTCGGTGCCGATGAAGTTGTGGTTGAGCAGCTTCGCCTCGTCCTGTGCCAGGACGATCACGCGGCGTGCGCGGTCCGTGAACCGTTCGAACATGAAAACTTCCCTCCTGCGGCCCGACGACGTGCGACGGGCAGCCGCCTCTAGCTTACTGATGCCAGCGAGGGAACCAATCCTCCGCGGTTCACTGGCCGCGAACGTGGACCGTTACTGGGCCGCTTCGTAGGCCGCGAGGATCTGGGCGGGGACGCGGCCGCGGTCCGACACCTCGAAGCCGTTGGCCCGTGCCCACTCGCGGACCGCGTTGGTGTCCTTGCCGGTGGAGCGTGCCGCGGCCTTGCGCGCGGACTTGCGGCCCGCCTTGGTGGCCTTCTCGATGAATGGCGCGAGCGCCGCCTCGAGCTTGCTGGCATTCTTCTCGGAGAGGTCGATGGTGTACGCGTCGCGCCCGAGCGAGAATTCGACTGTGCGGGCGTCATTGGTGCCATCGATGTCGTCGACGAGAAATACGCGGATCTGACGTGCCATGAATGCTCCTTGGGGGGATGGGATTCTCCGGAGAACACTACCGCGCATCACCCTGAAAGGGAAAGGAATTCGAGATGAGGTCTGTGGAACTGATGACGGTCGGAGGACTTTCGCTCCCAGGCCATACTGCCGTGACATTGGGGCCGAGGCATCCTTCGAGCGTCGGCCTGATTCGACTCAGCATCGACCTTGATGGGGATGTGGTGACCGCCGCGGACGTCACTTCCGGCTATGGTCACCGAGCCGCCGAGAAGTTATTCGAGGTGCGTGATTTCCGATCGATGATCATGCTCGGGGACCGTCATGACTGGCTGGCCGCCTTCAGCGGTGAATTGACCCTGGTGCTCACTGTGGAGAATGCAATGCGTCTTACTGCTCCGCCGCGGGCGACAATTCTGCGGACGCTGCTGGCCGAGTATGCGCGTATCCACAGCCACCTCTCCTACCTCAGCTACCTGGCCGACGGCGAGCTCTCCGGCCGGCTCTGGACCACCGTGGACGGGCTTCGACGTCACATGCTGGCGTGGACGGGCAACCGGGTCCATCCCATGCTGTGCCGCGTCGGCGGGCTCGCCACGGACGCGCCGGAGGGATGGCTGGCTGGCCTGGAGCCCCACCTCGACGAGGTCGCGCGGCTGTCCGCGGATCTGCGGGCCACCCTCGCCGGGACCAGCCGGTTCTCCGGCCTGGCGGTGCTGGACCCCGAGATCTGCCTGGGCTACGGCCTGTCCGGTCCGGTGGCCCGTGCCTGCGGACTGGACGTGGACCGTCGGCACGGCGGCTACCTGTCCTACGGCGAGCTCTTCAGGCCAGCGGGACTGAGGACGGCGGGGGACGCCGAGGCCCGTCTGGCGATCCTCATCGACGAGCTGGGCACCAGCGTCGACATGATCCGGATGGCTCGGTCCCTGGCCGAGGACGGCCCCGGCGACGTGGCGATCCGGCTGTCGCGGCGGCTGAAGGTGCCCGAGGGCGAGCATGCTACGGAAATCGAGGCCCCATGGGGGATCGCGTCGTGTCTCATGGTCTCGCGCGGTGGCGCCACTCCGTGGCGTGTGGCGCTCCGGACGCCGTCGTTCAGCAACCTGTCGGTTCTCGCCCGTGCCCTGGCGGGGGTGCCGAAAGACCGCATCGCCGACGCCGTCGCCTCGGTGGGCTACAGCGTCGGCGATGCCGACAAGTAGACGGGGTCAGGCCTGGCGGCGCAACTCCGGAAGCATCTCGAGGTTGAGCTTGGTCAGGTTCACCATGGTGGGGTGCTCGTTCTCGCCCCAGATGTCGGCCACGCTCGGCGAGACGCGGCGCGGCAGGTCCACGATGTTGGCGGTGTCCTCGGCCTCCAGTTCGGCGATCCGGGCCTCCAGTGCCTCGATCCGCGCCTGGCGCTCGGCAACCTCGGCACGCAGCCACGCGGCGTTGCCGCGCATGGAGCTCAGCTCGGCCTTGGCCGCACCCAGCTGGCTGCGCAGCTTGGCGATCACGGACTGCAGGTTCTCGGCGCGTGCGTTGAAGCGGACGATCATGGCCACGGACTCCTCGTGGAACCGCGAGGCCTGCTGAGACCGCAGCCCCACCTCATGCTTCATCTCCACTACGTGGCGCTCGCGCTCGGCCTTCAGCTCGCGCCACGCGGCCCACACGGCGACGAACGCCATGGCCACCGCGACGAGCACGCCACCGCGGAGGATCCACACGTCACCTACCAGGGAGGCGAGGGAGACCGCGGTGCCCACACCCAGGATCGTGAGCGCGAGCGTCCGCTCTGTGGACTTCTGTGAAGCGTGTCGACCAGCCATGCCGTCAGAGTAGGCGGTCGGACCAGAACTCCCGGTCAGGCGGCCGGGCGTGTCGTGATCACGCCGGGGAGGCCACCCCGTTGTTGGGCTTGTCATCGTCGTCATCGTCGTCGCGGACCACGCAGGCCCGTTCGAGGAGCGCGCCTGCCCCGGCGAGCAGCAGCGACGCGACTATGGTGGCGGCGCCCTGGACGACACGCGCCGACGGCAGGGGGGCGTCGAAGAGCTGCAGGTACCGCGCGACGTAGACCACGTGGGCACCTGCCAGCACCGCACCGGTCATGATCATGGATTTGCCGATGGCCAGGGCCGCCACTGACTCCTGCGGCTCGACCCGGTGCTCGTGGATCCGCTTCGGCAGCAGCCGCGCGTACACCGCGACCCCCACCGCCAGCGCAACCATGAGGAGGGGAACCGACCAGGGCACCACAGGAGGGAACGAGCCCGCGGCCTCGAAACCCAGCAGGATCAGGGCGCAGATGACGGCACCCGCGAGCACCGAGATGACGGCCTGACGGGCAGTGGTCAGGCCGAGGCGCGGCCCGTCGCTCAAAAGCCTGTGGCGGCCGTGATGACGACGTCGTCGCGGCGGGTCACCGTCGACGTGTCGAGGTCATCGACCAGGTCCGCGATGGGGCCGTGTCCGGCGATCTCGGCGTTGGGGTCGATGTCCAGCCACGGCACCAGCACGAAGGCGCGCTCGTGCGCGCGCGGGTGAGGCAGTTCGATGCTGTCCTCGGAGATCCGCTTGCCGACCATGATGATGTCGATGTCCAGGGTCCGGGGGCCGTGCCTCAGCTCCCGGGTCCGGCCGAAGTTCTCCTCGATGGCCTGGGCGCGATCGAGCAGGGTGAGCGGTTCGAGCGTGGACTCCGCGACCACGACGAGGTTGAGGAAGTCCGCCTGCTCCTGGACGTCGCCCTCCGGCTTGGTCTCGTACACCGGGGACACGTCGACCAGGATCAGGTCCGGGGTCTCAGCGAGGTAGTCCACCGCCTCCTGCAGGATGGCGGCCGAATCCCCCATGTTGGACCCGAGGCTCAGCACCACCTTCGCAATGGGGCGCAGATTGCCCAGCGTGTCGACATCGATATCGAAAGGACCGTTAGACATCTCTACTCCTGCTGATCGTGACGGCAACATCCGTGAAGGTCTGGCTCAGGGGCGCCCGGGGCTTGTGCACCGTGACCGTGACGTTGCCCACTCTGCCATGGTCCAGGCACCTCTCCGCAATCTCCCCAGCCACTGTCTCAATGAGGTTGCGTGGCGGTCCCGTGATCACCGACTCGACGATGTCGGCGATGTCGGCATAGCTGACGGTGTCCGCCAACTCGTCTGTCGTGGTCTCCAGGGGGAGCTCCAGGACCACGTCGACGACGAACGGCTGACCGTCGCGACGCTCGTGGGGAAAGACCCCGTGAAATCCCGTCGCGGTGAGTCCTGTGAGCGTGATCCTGTCGATGTGCGTGCTCCCTCCGGCCCTGCCCCGACCCTACCGCACGGCTCTCCGACGGCTGGGCCGCGGGGGCCTGCTCTCAGTGGATCTCGATGGGGTGTTCGTGCCTGAGGCGACGCGCCACCGCGATGGCGTCGCCCTGATGGATCACGTCGTGGGTGCGCACCGCCCACACCCCGTGCAGCGCCGACCAGAAGGACACGGCAGCCGTCGCGCCGTCTCGCCCCTCAGGCTCCCGTCCGCCCAGCAGCTCGCCGAGGAAGGCTTTACGGGAGGCGCCGATGAGCACCCGGTGACCCATCGCCTGGAACCGGTCCAGGTGCCTGAGTACCGTCCAGTTGTGGTCCCACGACTTCGAGAAGCCGAGACCGGGATCCAGGATGATCCGCTCCCCCGGGATCCCTGCGGTGAGGGCCGCGTCCCGTTGGGCGGTCACCTCCGCGAGGACCTCGCCCACCACGTCGGAGTACAGGGCGGCCGTCTGCATGCGGACAGAGTGCTCCCGCCAGTGCATGACGACGAAGTCCGCCCTCGAGCGCGCCACCACTCCCAGCATGTCCGCGTCGGCCTGCCCGCCGGAGACGTCGTTGATGATGGCGGCGCCGGCCTCGATGGCCTCCCGCGCCACATCGGCGCGCATGGTGTCCACGGAGACCCGGACACCGTCCGCAGCCAGCGCCCGCACCACGGGAACCACCCTGTCCAGTTCCTCGTCGAGGGACACCCGCTGCGCGCCCGGGCGCGTGGACTCGCCGCCGATGTCGATCAGGGAGGCTCCCTCTGCCAGCATCCTCCGGGCATGCCGCAGCGCCTCCTTCGGGTCGAGGAAGCGTCCGCCGTCGGAGAAGGAATCGGGGGTCACGTTGACGATCCCCATCACGAGGGTCATCGCGTCACCTCCCGATGATGAGGCTCATCGCCTCCGCGCGGGTGGCGGGCTGCCGAAGGAGCCCGCGGACCGCTGAGGTCACGGTCCGGCTCCCCGGCTTCCGGACCCCGCGCATGGTCATGCAGGTGTGCTCGGCCTCCACCACGACGATGACGCCGCGCGCGTCGAGGTGCTCGACGAGTGCGTCGGCGATCTGGGTGGTGAGCCGTTCCTGCACCTGCAGCCGGCGGGCGTAGACATCGACCAGCCTCGCGAGCTTGGACAGCCCGGTCACGCGCCCGTTCACCGACGGGATGTAGCCCACGTGCGCCACGCCGGTGAAGGGCAGGAGGTGGTGTTCGCAGGTACTGACCAGCTCGATGTCCTTGACCAGCACCATCTCGTCGTGGGCGATGTCGAAGGTCTTGCCCAGCACGCCGGACGCGTCGGCCCCGTGACCGGCCAGCAACTCGCCCCACGCCCGTGCCACCCGGTCGGGAGTCTCCAGCAGCCCGTCGCGCTCCGGGTCCTCGCCGATGGCGATGAGAAGTTCGCGTACCGCGGCCGCCGCTCGCGTGTGGTCGACGGCCATGTCAGTGACCGGCCGGCGGGACGGGCGGACCCCACGGAGACGGTCCGGTCTCAGGGGGCTGCGGGCCGGAGCCCGGTTGGAAGTCCGGCCCGACGCCGGGTGGGGTGGGCGGCGAGGGGAGGACCGCCGGGCCGCCTGCCGGGCCGTCCGGAGCGGGGGGCACGTCCACGGGTGGCAGGTGCGAGGGCTGGCGCAAGTCCGAGCCCGTCCACGCGGGGCGCTTGTCCCGGCGCCGGAGCCCGGTGAACACCTCGGCCACCTCCGCCTTGTTCAGGGTCTCCCTGGCGAACAGTTGCCGGACGAGTTCATCCAGGACGTCGCGGTTCTCCTGGAGCACGTCGAACGCCTCCTGATGGGCCGTGTGGATCAGCTTGGCCACCTCGTCGTCCACGACGGCCGCCATGGCCTGCGAGAACTCCTGGCTGGAGTCCGTGCCCCGCATCCCCATGAAGGGCTCCGAGTCACCGCCGCCGAGCTTGACGGCCCCGACCCGCTCGCTCATGCCGAACTGCATCACCATGGCGCGGGCCACCTTGGTGGCCTTCTCGATGTCATTGGAGGCCCCGGTGGTGGGGTCGTGGAACACGAGCTCCTCGGCGGCCCGGCCGCCCATCATGTAGGCCATCTGGTCCAGCAACTCGGCGCGGGTCTGCGAGTACTTGTCCGCGTCGGGCATGACCATGGTGTACCCCAGGGCGCGCCCACGCGGGAGGATGGTGACCTTCTGCACCGGGTCGTTGCCGGGCAGGGCGGCCGCGACGAGCGCGTGGCCACCCTCGTGGTAGGCGGTGATGAGGCGCTCGCGGTCGTTCATGAGACGCGTGCGCTTCTGCGGCCCGGCGATGACCCTGTCGATGGCCTCGTCGAGCTGCGGCTGCCGGATCATCTCCTGGTTCATGCGGGCCGACAGGAGGGCCGCCTCGTTGAGGACGTTGGCGAGGTCCGCGCCGGAGAATCCCGGCGTGCGACGGGCGATCGATGCCAGGTCCACATCGCTGGAGAGCGGCTTGCCCTTGGCGTGCACCTGCAGGATCTTGTGACGACCGTCGAAGTCCGGCGCTTCCACGCCGATCTGCCGGTCGAAGCGGCCGGGGCGCAGCAGTGCCGGGTCCAGCACGTCCGGCCGGTTGGTGGCGGCGATGAGGATGACGCCGCCGCGCACGTCGAAGCCGTCCATCTCGACCAGCAGCTGGTTCAGGGTCTGTTCGCGCTCGTCGTGCCCGCCGCCCATGCCGGCGCCTCGGTGGCGGCCTACGGCGTCGATCTCGTCGATGAAGATGATGGCGGGGGCGTTCTCCTTGGCCTGGTTGAACAGGTCCCGCACGCGGGACGCGCCCACCCCGACGAACATCTCGACGAAGTCCGACCCCGAGATAGAGAAGAACGGCACCGACGCCTCCCCCGCGACGGCGCGCGCGAGCAGGGTCTTACCGGTGCCGGGCGGCCCGTACAGCAGCACGCCCTTGGGGATCTTCGCCCCCAGTTTCTGGAACTTCGCGGGCTCGGCGAGGAATTCCTTGATCTCCTCGAGCTCCTCCACGGCCTCCTGTGCCCCCGCCACATCCTTGAACGTCGTCTTGGGGGTGTCCTTGCTCACCAGCTTGGCCTTGGACTTCCCGAACGACAGCGGGCCTCCCTGGCCGCCGCCGGACATCGAGCGCATGATCCAGAAGAACACCAGGATCATGATGAGGAATGGCAGACCCGTGTAGAGGAGCATGGACAGCAGCCCGGGGCTGGGGTTGGTGCCCGACCAGCGCTCGAGGGTGCCCTCTGATTCGCGCCGCTCCAGGATGGGGATGATGTCGTCCACCTGGTTGCCCACCCACGCGGACTGCGTCTTGACACCCTGGTCATCGGTGATCTGGATGGTCTGCTCGCCGTCGACGAGCACCACCTCGCGCAGCTGCTCATCGCTGTTGAGTAGCGCGAGACTCTCCGAGGTGGGGACGGTCTGGAATCCGGTGACGCTGCTCAGCAGCTGCATGCCCATGAGGAGGACGAGCAGGCTGATCAGAATCCAGGCCATCGGGCTCTTGAAGAACTTCTGCACGGGCAAAGCCGATCTAATAGGGCGACGGTGGGGTGCACCGAAACACTACCAGCGGGCCCAACCGGCCCCGCCGTCGCTCACGCCCGGGGAGGGGCGCGCGGTCAGCTGTAGACGTGGGGCGAGAGGGTGCCCACGTCACGCAGGTTGCGGTAGCGGCCCGCGTAGTCCAGGCCGTAACCGACCACGAACTCGTTGGGGATCTCGAAGCCCACGTACTTCACCGGGACGTCGATCTGCGCCGCGTCCGGCTTGCGGAACATGGTCATGATCTCCAGCGAGGCCGGCCCCCGGGACGCCAGGTTGCTCATGAGGTAGGACAGCGTGAGGCCGGTGTCGATGATGTCCTCGACGACGATGACGTCGCGGCCCTCCAACTCCACGCTGAGGTCCTTCAGAATGCGCACCACCCCGCTGGACTGGGTCCCCGCACCGTAGGACGACACCGCCATCCAGTCCATCTGGACGTGACTACGCATGGCGCGCTGCAGATCGCTCATCACCATCACCGCGCCGTTGAGGACGCCCACGAGGAGCACCTCGCGGCCCAGATAGTCCTCGTCGATATGTGCGGCGATCTCGGCCACGCGGGCCTGGATCTGGTCAGAGGTGAAAAGCACCTTTTCAAGGTCTTGTGCAACGTCAGCGGCATCCACGGTTGGTCAGCCTATCGCGACGGCGCCGGTGCCGCAGCCCCGGCCCCATCCCGCGGAGACGGCGTGTACACCAGGACGCCGGAGGCGCGTTCCACCGAGCCGCCGGGGACCGTCACCGCTCCCTGCCCGTGCCAGCGGTCCACGAGGGCGGCCACCGCCATGACGTGCACCATGCCCGCCGTCGGTGACCTGACGCCGAGCCAGCGCTGGATCGCGCGCCACCGCAGCGCGTCGGGCAGCCCGTCGAGGTCATTCACGGGCAGCGTCCCTCGCTCGCCGACGGCGCGCGCGGCCAACTGGTCGAGCAGGTCCGCGTCCGCCCTGGCCAACGTGGCCGTACGCGCGAGCGCCGGGCCCACGTCGCGTCCCAGCGCCGCCGACAGGTCCCGCAGGTAGCCGCGCACGGCGACCCGGGCGAACCGGGGGTCCTGGTTCATGGGGTCGTGCCACACGTCCACCCCCCACTCCCGGCACGCCTGCTCTGTGTCCGAGCGTCGGAGTCCGAGGAGCGGGCGGAGGAACCGGCCGCGCACCGGCGCCATGCCGGCCAGCGACCGGGTCCCGGCGCCGCGCAGCAGCCCCAGCAGCACCGTCTCCGCCTGGTCGTCCAGCGTGTGCCCCAGCAGGACCGGAGCCCCGGGGGCCTCCAGCGCGGCCAGCCGCGCCTCCCGGGCGGCCGCCTCCAGCCCGCCGGCGTGGGGCGGGGGCACGGTCACGGACTCGACCGCACCGTCGATCCCGACGGCGGCCAGCCGCGCGACCGTGGCGTCGGCCACGCCCCGGGAGCCGGCCTGCAGCCCGTGATCCACCACCAGCACGCGGATCGTCGCCCCAGCGCGCACGGCCGCCCACTGCGCGCCCAGCGCGAGGGCCGTGGAGTCCGCGCCGCCTGAGCAGCCGACGGTCACCGGACCGGTCGGGAGCACCGCCGCGACAGCCTGCGCCACGCGGAGGGCGGCCGGCCCCAGCTCACGCCGCGCCATGGACCCTCCGCACCCAGGCGGCGGGATCGGCGATCTCGCCGGGTCCCGGGAGAGCGTCCGGAGCCGCGAAGGCGGCCGCCAGACCCTTGGGCCCCCGGGCGCGGTGCACCGCGGTGCAGAACGCCAGCCCGTCGCGGTACTGGGCGTCCTTGTTCAACGAGCCGGAGAGGCGTGTGAGCAGCGACCGGCTCCGCGGCCGCTGGAAGGCGCGCCTCAGCGCGGCCACCGTGCCGATCCGCCGTCGGCCGGCCTGATCGGCCACGTGATCGGCGTGACCCTCCAGGAAGGTCATGGTCGCGATGAGGGAGGCCAGGTCCGCCCGGGCGGATGGAGAGGTGAGCAGCGCCGCGACGTCGCCCGTCGAACGCCAACCGGCGAGCCCCTCCAGCAGGTGCGCGTCGTCTGCGGCCAGGCGCGTCATCAGCCCCCGCAGATGGTCGCCCAACCAGGGCGCGGCGTGGAACTGCAGCGCGTGCGTCTGCTCGTGCAGCGCGATCCACAGCCGGAAGTCCGCCGGCACGAAACCGTGGCTGAGTTCGTGCGCCACGATGGTGGGCGCCACGAGATACAGGGCGCGGCTTCCGGTGAAGGCGTCGTACTGGCCGAGCATCCTGCGGCTCACCGCCCCGATGGCGAGGCCGGCGACGAGTCCATTACCGACGCCGCGCAGGGCATTGAGCGCCGCGGGGCGGCGCGCGGGCAGGCCGAGTTCGGCGACGGCGCCGTCGGCCATGGCCCTCACGGCACGTCCCCAGCCTGCCCAGTCCACCACCCTGATGTCGCTCGCACCTGCGCTGTCCAGGCCCAGGTGGCGCCCGGCCACCTCGCCGGCCAGCCGCGCCGTCACCCGGAGGTCGGCCGCCAGCCGCTGCGCCTCCGGCCGCGACAGCGCGGGAAGCTCCCCGGCCGCCGAGGACGCGACGCGACGGGCGATGGCCCAGTTGAGGATCGGGGCGTGCTCCATCAGCACCCGCACGAGGCGACGACCCCGGTGGCCTGGTCCGTCCACAGCTTGGCCGAGAAGCCGTCGGGGGTGCCGTTGACGAGGAACGCGAAGGCGAGCTGGCGGTCATCGGCCGTGAGCGCGGTGCCGGCGAGGGTGGACACGAAGGAGAGCGTGCCGGTCTTCGCCTGGGCGACCCCCCGCGCCGGGCGCGACACATCGTCGGTGAAGCGGTCTGACAGCGTGCCGGTGACTCCGGCGATGGGAAGCCCGTCGAGGACGACG
Organism: Tessaracoccus pujii; assembly: GCF_055326215.1. Lineage (NCBI taxonomy): Bacteria > Bacillati > Actinomycetota > Actinomycetes > Propionibacteriales > Propionibacteriaceae > Tessaracoccus > Tessaracoccus pujii. The sequence continues at coordinate 338,516 of NZ_JBUZNP010000004.1, forward strand.
GAGAGGCGGGGATCGGTGCTCATGCGCCGCATGGCCGCGGCCAGCATGTGCGCCGTGACGAGGTTGCTGCGCGACAGGCCGGAGGCGTCGTACAGCTCGGCGCCGTCGTCCCAGAGGCCGAGGGAGGCCAGGCGCTCCTCGATGGCGGCGACCGACCCGGCGAACGTGGCCGGGCGTCCGGTGGCCAGCGCCAGCTGGAAGCCCAGCACCTCGGTGAAGGAGTTGTTGGACCTGTTCATGGCGGTCTCGACGAGCACGTGGACGGGGAGCGACTCGACCCTGGCGATCTCCGCCCCGCTACCCACCGCTGCGACGGGGGCGCCGCTGACTGTAATGCCGGCGGCCGAGAGCTGGGCGGCGAACACCGTCGCCGCGGCCAGGGCTGGCGTGCGGCTGCGGGCGCCGCCCACTTGCCCCTCGTCCACCCAGAGCGCCGACAGCTGGGTGACCTGGTCCCGGTAGTTCGACGGCCAGGTGGAGTTCCACCCTTCGTCGGTGAAGAGGGTGGCGTCGAAGCCGAGCGTGACTTCTGTCTGGCCGGCTGCCTTCAGCGCGGCGGCGGTCGCCCCGGCGAGCTGCTGGGTGGTGGGCGGCTGCGGATAGGAGCCCGCCTCCGCGGGAACGCTGCGCAGCAGGGGATCGCCTCCACCCACGAGCACGATCTGCCCCGGGGCCGGCTGGACCACGGTGGTGGCGAACCGCTCGGAGCCGGTGAACGCGCTCATGACGGCCAGGGTGGTCAGCGTCTTGGTGTTCGAGGCGGGGATCAGCGGCGTGTCGCTGATGCTGGCGGCCACCACGTCGCCCGTCGTGACGTCGAGGACCTCCCACGCCACCTGGACCGGCGCGCCGTCGACCCCCACCAGGGCGGTCCGGTCCAGTGCGGCGAGCCGGGCGTCGAGCGTCGCGCGGACGGGCATGATCCCGGCAGGTGGCGCGGACGCGGCGTCGGCGAGCCCGGTACCCGCGGCTGCGGTCTCCGGCGTGGGCGAGGGCGAGGGCGAGAACAGCGCCGGCGGGATGGTGGTGGGCGCCCCGTCGCGCGTGGCGCCAACGGCCTGCAGCAGTGGCTGGTGGAACAGCGCAGCGGCGAACACGGCGATGAGCAACAGCCCTACCAGAAGCCACGCGAGGACCCGTTCCATGGTCCTCGAGCGTGTCCGCACGGTGTCCTCCGAACCTGTATCCTGCAGGGGTAGTTGACCCGCTGCTGCAGCGGGCACCGATCTCAATCATAGGAGTGCCCTCAGTGAGCGAAGACGCACCCGTCGGCATGACCCCCGTGGATCCCGGCCGTCGCATCCTGTTCGACGTCACGGTCGAGATCCCCAAGGGCACCAAGAACAAGTACGAGATGGACCACAACACCGGGCGCATCCGGCTGGACCGGACCCTGTTCACCTCCACCCAGTACCCGTACGACTACGGCTTCGTCGAGGGCACCCTCGGCCAGGACGGAGACCCTCTGGACGCCATGGTCATCGGCGCCGAGCCCACGTTCCCCGGCTGCCTCATCGAGTGCTACGCCGTGGCGATGTTCCGCATGACCGACGAGATGGGCGGAGATGACAAGGTGCTCTGCGTCGCCACCGCGGACACCCGTCGCAAGCACATCACTGACCTGTCCTCCGTGCCGGAGCACCTGCTCCTGGAGGTCGAGCACTTCTTCTCGGTCTACAAGGACCTCGAGCCGGGCAAGTCCGTCGAGGGGGCCACGTGGACGGGCCGTGAGGAGGCCGAGGCGGAGGTCTCAGCGTCGTTCGAGCGCGCGAAGGGCACCCCCTACGAGCATCACCACCTCAACCTGGCCTGATCGGCGACATGCCCCGCTACCTCATGCTGCGTACGCCGTCGGCCAACCGCGTGTACGCCGGCGAGTCCGGTCCGCTCACGGCCGCCGAACTGGAACTGACCGCGCCCTTCGCGCGGGACATCGTCGAGGTGGACCTTGCGGGGGTCAGCTATCTGGCGTTCGACTCCCCCGGGCTGGCCGAGCCTCAGCTGGAGTCGGTGGCGCGGCAGTCGGCGTGCTTCGCGCTGTTCGAACTCGAAGGGGACCTGCTGCGCCCCGTCGCCCTCCCCCGGCCGTTCGTGCTCGACGAGGACCTGGTCAGCATCCCCAAGTACCAGGGCAAGACCAATGAGCAGTTCACGCAGCTGCTCCTCAACGTCACGCTGGCGGCCCTCACCCGTGAGCCGACGGGCCCGCGCCAGATCCTCGATCCGCTCGCCGGGCGCGGCACCACCCTGTCGACGGCCCTCCTCCTCGGGCACGACGCATACGGCGTTGAAGGAGACGCGAAGGCGTTCGAGCAGATGGCCTCGTTCTACACCGCCTACCTACGCCGCAAGAGGCTCAAGCACACGGCGGACACGACCCCCGTCAGACGTGACGGCAAGGCCGTGGGCAAGAGATTCGACGCGGAGCTCAGGCTCGAGGGCGCCACGCTGCACCTCACCTCCTTCACCGGAGACACGCGGGACTCCGCGGCCCTGTTCGGCAGGAAGAGATTCGACGCCATCGTCGCCGACGCCCCCTACGGCGTCGTTCACGGCTCCTCCACCGACGTGCGCGGGGTCGCGGGCAAGCGTGACCGGTCACCCGCAGGCCTTCTCGGCGAGGCCATCCCGGTGTGGGCCGGACAACTCATGCACGGCGGCGCGCTGGGGATCAGTTGGAACACGTTCGGGCTGTCGCGGCAGGACCTGGCTGCCATGCTGGCCGGGGCCGGGCTCGACGTGTGCGAGGGCGGCGCCTGGGAGCGGTTCGCCCACCGCGTCGACTCGTCCATCAAGCGCGACCTCATCGTGGCCACCCGGTCCTGACGGAGCTCCGCGGTTGTTCCCCGGCGTAGGCTCGACCCATGCGACGACTCGTGCTCATGCGCCACGCGAAGACCGAGGCCAACAACGTCGGCGGTGACAAGGCCCGCCGGCTCATGCCGCGCGGGGTCCGGGAGGCGCAGGAGGCAGGTGTCGCGCTCGCCGGGCTGGGCCTCGGCTACGCGCTGGTGTCGTCCTCCGAGCGCACCCGCGAGACGTTCGCCGCCCTTGGCCTGAACATCCCCGTCGAGTTCCAGGACGCCCTGTACCACCAGGGCACGGAGACCATGCTCCAGCGCATCGGCGAGACCGATCCGGACATCACCGGCCTCCTCGTCGTCGGCCATGCACCCACGATCCCCAGCCTCGTGGCCGAGCTGGCCTACGCGAGCAACCGCGCCGAGGCGGACCAGGCACAGTGCTGGTTCCCCACCTCCGCCTACACCACGTTCGTGTTCGACGGATCCTGGGCCGATCTGGCCGCCGGCGACTTCTCGACGATCCGGCTGGAAGAGATCAAGCGGCCCGGTTAACCGTGCGGTAACGCACCGGCGACACATCGTTACACGCGCCCGCCATCCCTTACCCAACCGTTACCGTGCGACGGCTCAGCCGACACGGGCGCCCTGCAGGATTCCGTCCATGACAGTTCTCGAAATCAGCGCAGGCGATACCGCTTGGGTCCTGGTGAGCGCAGCCATGGTGCTGCTCATGACCCCCGGTCTCGCGTTCTTCTACGGCGGCATGGTCCGCGCCAAGAGCGTGCTCAACATGCTCATGATGTCGATCACCACCATGGGCGTCGTCGGGGTCCTGTGGGTGGTCGTCGGCTACTCCATGGCCTTCGGCAACTCCATGGGCGGGTTCCTGGGCAACCCCCTGGAGTTCCTGTTCCTCAACGGCCTCATGGACCCTGAGCGGGCCACCTTCACGGTGCCGGCCATGGTCTTCGCCGGGTTCCAGGCCGCCTTCGCGATCATCGCGGTCGCGCTGATCTCCGGCGCCGTGGCCGACCGCATGAAGTTCTCGGCCTGGGCCGTCTTCGCCGCTGTGTGGGCGCTCCTGGTGTACTTCCCCGCCGCGCACTGGGTCTTCAGCTTCGACGGCGGCACCGCGGAGACCGGCGGCTTCATCGCCAACGGCATCCAGGCCATCGACTTCGCCGGCGGCACCGCCATCCACATCAACGCGGGAGCCGCGGCGCTCGCCCTGGCCATCGTGATCGGACCCCGCCTGGGCTTCGGCCGCACTCCCATGCGTCCCCACAACCTCACCCTCGTCATGCTCGGCGCAGGCATCCTGTGGTTCGGCTGGTTCGGGTTCAACGCGGGCTCGGCGCTGGGCGCCAACGCGATGGCCGGCGTCGCCTGGATCAACACGCTGGCCGCCGCTGCGGCCGCGATGCTGAGCTGGCTCCTGGTCGAGCGGCTCCGCGACGGTCGCGCCACCAGCCTGGGCGCCGCCTCCGGCATCGTCGCGGGCCTGGTCGGCGTCACGCCCGCCGCCCACTCCGTCAGCCCCCTCGGCGCGCTGATCATCGGCGTCCTCGCCGGCGTGGCCTGCGCATTCGCCATCGGCCTGAAGTCCCGCCTCGGCTACGACGACTCGCTCGACGTGGTCGGCGTCCACCTGGTCGGCGGGCTCGTCGGCACCCTGGCCATCGGCTTCCTGGCCGATCCGGCCTCACCCGCGGGCGTGGCGGGCCTGTTCTACGGCGGCGGCGTCGACCAGCTCTGGCGGCAGGCGCTCGGCGCGCTCGTGGTGATGGTCTACTCCTTCGTGGTGACGTTGATCATCGCCAAGGTCCTCGACAAGGTCATGGGCCTGCGGGTCGCCGAACTGGCCGAGACGCAGGGCATCGACACCGTCGAACACGCTGAGACCGGCTACGACCTCAGCGCGGTCGGCTACTCCACCTACGGCGTTCGGCAGACGCTGATCGTTCCCACCCCCCGAGAGGACGTGCAGGCATGAGGCTCGTCACGGCAATCGTTCAGCCCACCATGTTGACCCAGGTTCAGATCGCGCTCGCCCAGCACGGCGTGGCCGGCATGACCGTCACCGAATGCTCCGGCTATGCCCGCCAGCGCGGCCACAAGGAGTTCTACCGAGGCGCCGAGTACACGATCGACTTCATCACGAAGGCCAAGATCGAGGTCATCGTGGAGGACGGCGAGGCGGAGGCTGTGATCGACGTGATCACCCGCGCGGCCCGCACCGGCGCCGTGGGCGACGGCAAGGTCTGGTCGACGCCCGTCGATGAGATCGTCCGGATCCGCACCGGGGAGAAGGGCTCCGCAGCAATCTGAGTCCGTAGGACTGTCAGAGGGAGGGCGACGCACCACGCGTCGCCCTCCCTCTGCGTCGAGCCTCAGGCGGTGACGAAGGGATAGGCCGCGAACAACGCGCCCAGTCTCGACCGGAGCGTCGCGCTGAGTGGCACGAACTCGTCGGTCTCGAGGGATCGCCGACCGGGGCGCCCGGCGCGTGCCCAGACCCCGCGCACGACTCCGCCGGCCACGATGGACTTCTTGAACACCCCGTTGTTGCCCGGCACGAGCCGGTGGTGTTGCTCGGCCGACATTGCGAACAGCCGGTCCTGGTAGCCGAGGATGAACTCGTCGAATCCGGGCAGCAGCAGCGCGGCTGAAGGTCGCCTCCCCAGCGCGGCGGCCTCCTCCACGAGTCCCGGGCGCCAGAAGCTCGGCTCCTCGGCGCCGTCGCTGTCCAGGTGGTCGTAGACGTGGGCCAAGGCCGTGCGGATCTCCCCCAGGCCGAGTTTGGTCCACCACGCGAAGTCGCGCACTGTCGCCGGACCGTGACTGGTCAGGTAGCGGCGCAGAAGTTCGGCGACGCCGGCCACCCGGTCCCCGTTGAACCGGCCTTCCAGGCTCGAGCCCTGGGGCAGCCATCGCGACGCGAGGATGAGATCCTGCTCGGTGCCGTTCCACGGCCCGTAGCAGAGGGTGCCGCCGGCGATGAGGTGGAACAGCAGGTGGTAGCCCCGGCCGCCCGCGGTAGCCAGCCCGTGGGCGTCCCAGTGTGCGAACAGCTCTGCGCGCGGTACCGGGCCGTCGTCGAGCCGGCCGACGGCGAGTGCCCGTGCAAGGTCGACCTGGGCCTGATCGAGCTGCAGTTGATGGCTCCGTGCCGAGGCGGCCCGCAACGACGGACGCGCGCACAGCTCCGTGATCCACGCGGCGTCGGTGCCCGGCAGCAGGAACACCGTCCCACGCATGGGATAACCGCGCACGATCCGGCCCTCGTCCAGGTCCTCGAGCACGGAGCCAACGTCCCCCTGGGCGCGAAGCACCGCCGAGGCGAGCACACCGGGCAGGTCCTGGGCCTGCATGGCGCCGAACGCGCCCACGGCGTCCGCGGGCCTCGCGTAGGGGCGCGTGACCAGGCCCTGCGCCACGAGGCGCAGCCTGCCGAGCCGAGGGTCAGGCGAGATTGCGGGCGACAACAGCGGCCACCTCGCGGCCGGAGCGCACGGCGCCCTCCAGGTATCCGTTGAACCGCGTGGCGTACTCGGCCCCGGCCCAGTGCAGCACGCCGTCGGGCTCCGCCAGGATGGGTCCGTTGGTGGTCCAGACGCCGGGGGCGAAGTGGGCGCCGTGGCAGCCGCCCGTGAACTTCTCGGTGGACCAGTCACGCTCGATGTACGACAGCGGCTTGGCGGCGACCTCGCCGAACGTCCGCACCACGGAATCCACGAAGGCCCGCTCGCGCAGCGTGACGGAGCGGCGCGACAGGCTGTCGGCGTCTGCCCCCTCGAAGAACCCCATGAGGTGCCCGCGCTCGGAGTTGTCCGACGTGGTGTCGAAGGTCACCCTGACGGCGCCCTCGTCGGCGCTGGACTGGCCGGAGAAGCCCAGCTCGCGCCAGAACGGCTTGTCGTAGATGAGGAACGCCTTGATGACGTTGCCCGGGGAGACCTTGTCCGCAGCCTCGCCGCGCCATGCCGCCAGGGGAGGCTCGTGGGGCAGCGCGACGGCGAGCCGCGGGGGAAGTGTCGAGATGACCTGCCGGGCCTCCACCACGTGGCCGTCGGCCAGGATCAGCCGGGCACCTTGGTCCGTGTGCTCCACCCGCGAGACCTCGGCGCCGAGGCGCACCACGTCTCCGAGGCGGGCGGCGAGGGCGTCCACGACCGCTGCCATACCACCGTCGACCCGCTTCTGATGCAGGCCCCCGTTGCTGGCCAGCATGGTTTCGAGATCCGGACCCGAGTTGACCTGGTGCAGCCCCTCGACGAGGGTGGCGTCCTTCGGCATGGGCCCGAAGGCGGCCGCGTAGACCTCGCCGAACCTGCGCTGGGCGCCGTGCGTGCGGAGGTTCGTGGTGACCCATCGCCGCAGGTCCTGCTTGAGCCAGGCGTCGTTGGCCTTGCGCCATGCCGGATCATCGCGGAGGCGTTCCGCCAGGCGACGAAGCCGAAGCAGCCCCTGCCCGAGGTCGGAGACCTCGAAGGGCGTCAGCGCCGCGACGTCCTCCTTCGACGGCACCTGCAGAGCCTGGCCGCGGAGGCGGACCACCAGGTTCCCGCGGGCGGGGAGACCGATGGTGTCGAGACCGAGGTCCTCGATGATCTCCAGCAGTTCATCGAACCCAGGCCCGATCCACTGCCCGCCGAGTTCGACGTAGGACCCGTCGCTCAATACCTTGTTCTCGACGCGGCCCCCCACCCGGTCCCGGGCCTCGAGCACCGTGACGGACAGGCCGCGGTCCGTGAGGTATCGCGCGGCCACGAGCCCTGCCAGGCCAGCCCCGATGATGGCGCAGTCGAACACGGTGTTCCTCCTAGACGGATCCCCGGGTCGGGGAAGCGATGCCCAGCCTACAAGGCCCGCCCTTCATCGAGGCGCCGGAGTCTCCTAAGCGAGGGCCCCCGATGGGTGCGTGGCCAGCCACACCGCGAAGCCTCGATCCGCGGGGAGGGACGCGTACAACGTGGCCTGATACACGTGGTAGAGGTCCGGTTTACCCTCCCAGGTGTGCGCCACCGGCGCGTTGGTGGGATCCAGCTCTGAGTGCCAGCTTCCGCGCTCATGGTCGATGAAGTGCGCATCCGCGAACCGCCAGAGAGTCTCGTACCACTCCTGGTAGCGCTCCTCCCCCGTGGCGAGCCACAGGTAGCGCGCCGCGCCCATGGCCTCCGCCACCTCCCAGAAGAACCGCTCCTCCACCACCGGGGTACCGTCCCAGTCCACCGTGTACACGAAGCCGCCGTCAGCCGCCCACGCGTCGCGGATGGCCCCCTCGAACAGCGCTGTCGCCGCAGGCAGCATCCACGGCTCGTCCGCGCCCAACCCCCTCAGCTGGAGCAGGAGCTTGGTCCACTCGAGCCAGTGACCAGGCTGTGAGCCGTACGGCCGGAACGCGTGGCGGGGGTCGTCGGCGTTGTACTGGCCCAAGGGTTGCCAGCGGGCCGTGAAGTGCTCCGGTAAGCGCCATGCCCCGTCCTCGGGAGTGGCGGCGCCCGCGGCGATCCTCCGCGCGATCGACGTTGCCCGCGTGAGGAACTTGCCCTCTCCGGTGGCCTCGTAGGCCGCGAGGTAAGCCTCGGTGAGGTGCATGTTGGCGTTCTGGCCGCGGTACTCGTCGAGGGTGGTGAACGTGCGGTCGTAGCCCTCGACGCAGATGCCCTCCTCCTCGCTCCAGTAGTGGCGGTCGATCACGGCCGAGGCCGCGTCCAGCAGCGCCCGTCCGCGGCTGAAGCCGGCCACCGTTGCCGAGCTGGCCGCCAGGAGGAGCTGGGCCGTCCCGTAGAGTTCCTTGCGGTCCTGCGGCGCGTCCCCGCCGACGACGGGCACCCACCCGTCGAACTGGGCGTCCCGGCCGGGTCCGTCGAGGTAGAAGTCCAGGCCGTGCTCCACCACCTCCCGGGCCCCTGCGCGCCCCTCGAGGGCGGCGAGGGAGAATACGTGCGTCATGCGGGCGCCGATGAACAGCTGCGCGCCCATCTCCGGCATGGCGCGCCCGTCGCTCCCGATCCATGCGAAACCCCCGGAGGGTAGGCACACCTCGGGCTGATAGAAGTCCAGCAGATCTCGGCGGTGTTCGACGAGGAACTGACGGTGGACAGCATCCTCGAATCGGTCCGGGCGCTCACCGAACATGGGGCGGGTCATGCGTGGTCCTCTCCGATGCGGCCGGCCAGCCAACCGAGCTGGTGCCATGTCTGGACGTCCTGGCCACCCTCATGGCCGCTGTGCGGATACACGACCATGTCGCGCGGCCCGGCGTAGGCGTTGTGGGCCGCGAAGACCGTCGACGGGGGGCAGATGGTGTCCGCCAGCGCCACCGAGAACAGCGCCGGGCACTCGGCACGCCGCGCGAACGACACCCCGTCGAAGTGGCCCAGCGTCTCCCACACCGCGTCCTCCAGATGAGGGGCCGCCCTGATGAAGCGGGCGATGTCGGAGAACGGGGCGTCGTCGGTGAGGGACACCGCCCGGCGGATGTGACACATGAACGCCACGTCCGGCATGGCGCCGGCCAGGCTGAGCCCCAGGGAAGGCGCCAACCCGGCGACGGCGAGCGTCAGATAGCCGCCCTGCGATCCTCCGGCGATGAACATCCGGGACTCATCCACGAGCCGATGAGCGGCCGCCAGCTGGAGCATCCGCACCGCGTCGGTGATGAGCCGGCGGTAATAGTAGGTCTCCGGCGACGAGATGCCCTTGGTCATGGGACCGGCCGGGCCGAATTCCCCCGCCGCCACGTCCGGATCCGGGGTCCGCTCGAATAGGCTCGCGGAATGCCAGCCCTGCCCTCGATTGTCGAGGTCGAACTGCGCGAACCCGGCGGCGGCGAACACCGGAGCCAGCGGCATGCCTCGCGAGACCGAGTACCCGTGGTAACGCACGACGGTCGGCAACGGGCCGCTGGCACCGGCGGGGACATGCAGCCACGCCTTGACGGGCGCGCCGCCGAAGCCGGTGAACGTGAGGTCGTAGGTGTCGATCAGCGCCTGCCGGTTGTCGATCAGCGCCTCGTCGAGCAGCGCGACGGGCTCGTCGTGAGCGAGCGTGGATGACCAGAACTCGTCGAAGCGCGGCGATTCGGGCACGTCGGGCTGATAGGTGCGCAGGGCGTCGAGGGGCAGATCGAACTGGGCCATGGGCGGCACTCTATCGATCCCCACCGACGGCCGCGACGCGGCCCATCCGTGGTGCCGGGACGCACGAGGCCCCGGTCTTCGACCGGGGCCCGCACTGGAGCCGCCCACGGGAATCGAACCCGTGACCTACGCTTTACGAGAGCGTCGCTCTACCAACTGAGCTAGGGCGGCAGCACGCAGGAACTATACCGGCGACGCTTCGCCGCGGCAAAGCGCGTGCGCCCCGGAGGACCCGGACGGCCGGCACGGCTGCGCTAGGAACAGGTCGTGCCGTCCTCCGGGGCGACGCCGTCGTAGAGGTACGCGTCCACGGCGTCGGCGATGCAGCCGTTGTCCCCGGTGACGGCCCCGTGGCCGGCGCCCTCCAGGGTCAGCAGCGTGCCGGACTCGAGCTGCTCGGCCATGGCCCCCGCCTGCTCGTACGGAGTGGCCGAATCGCCCGTGGTGCCCACGACGAGGATGGTGGGCGCGCCCTGGGCGGTGATCCTGATCTGCGGCGCAGACTCGGCCGTCCAGAGCTGGCAGGTGTAGCCCATGCCCATGTGGGGCGCCATGAGCGGGGCCTCGTCGAACGTGTCGCGCCATTCCTGGGGGACCGGCGCCACGCCCTCGTCCGCGGCGTCCGCGCACACCATGGCCGGGAACGCGTAGGCGATGGTCTCGTACGCCGTCGGGCCGCGCCCATTGAGGAGGTCCGCCGAGTAGAGCAGTGCCTCTCCGTCCCCTGCGATGGCGGACGCGATCACCTGGGCCAGGGTGCGGTAGGCCTCCTCGGTCTCGTAGAGGTACAGCGCTATCCCGGTGGCCGCCATGCTCTGCGTCAGCCGCCTGTCACCCACTTGGATCGGCCGGGCGTCGAGTCCGGTCAGGAAATCGTCGATCGTGTCCGTGATCTCCTGCTGCTCATCGCCCAGGCCGCAGAGGTCCGAGCCCGCGCACCACTGCGTGAAGTTGGCCATCGCGCGTTCAAAGCCCTCGGTCTGGGGGGTGTCGCCCTCGCCGGTGATGTCCACCGCGGCGTCGAGCACCATCCGGCCCACGGAACCGGGAAACAGCTCGGCGTACATCGCGCCGACGTACGTGCCGTAGGAGACGCCGACGTAGTTCAGCTTCTCCGCGCCCAGGAGGCGGCGGAGCAGATCGAGATCGCGCACCACGTCGATGGTGGTGATGTGATCCAGCAGCTTGCCGGACCCGTCGCGGCACTGCCGCGCGAAGTCGGCGGCCCCCTCCTGGAGCGCGCGGTCCTCGGCTGCGTCGTCCGGGCTGGCGTCCAGCCCCAAGATCTGATCGGTCTCCTCGAGCGTGCCGCACACCACTGCGGTGCTCTCACCCGTGCCTCGCGGATCCCAGCCCACCGTGTCGTAGTTGGTCCATCGGCCGGCGATCTGCTGGGCCATGTCCTGCCCACCGAACCCGGGCCCCCCGGGATTGACGAACAGCGGCCCGCGCGACGAATCACCATTGATGACGCGGCGCACCGCGATCTCGATGGCCTCCCCGGCCGGGTTGTCCCAGTCCAGGGGGACCTTCACGGTGGCGCACTGCCCGGCGGAGGCATCCTCATCGCAGAGTTCCCAGTCCACCACCTGGGTGGCGTAGGCCTCCAGGCCTCCGGCCGGGGCGACGAACTCCACCTCCGGCGTGTCGATGGGTTGGTAGTCCAGCTGACGGTCCGCGTCGCGGCCGGGCTCGTCCGGGAAGGTCTCGTGGTCCTCGACCGGAACCTCGGGCATCCCCGGCATCCGGGCACCGGCGGCCAGTGGCGACGGGGTGGCCGGCCCAGGAGTGTGTGGCGATGCGGGCTGATCACGGTTGCGTCCTCCCACGAAACCGCCGAGGAACAAAGTGCCCACCAGCGTGATCGCGATGAGCGCCAACACCGCCTGGATGAGGGTGACTCTCCTACTCATCCGCGCCCTTACCCGCGAGCTCCTGCTCCACTACCCGCCGGCCGTGCGCCGTTGTGCATACCGCCTCCAACGGACACCGGACGATCTCCCCGCCCGGACGCCGGACAGTGACCGACTGCAGGGGAACCTGATGACCCGTGACCACCCCCGGCTCCCCGTCCACGCTCACCTGGTCCCCGACGCCCGGCGCGCGCTGCAGGAAGTCCACGTAGAGGGGGTGCTCGTACTTGAGGCAGCACATCATCCGGCCGCAGGCACCGGCTATCTGCAGGGGATTGGAGGGAAGTCCCTGCACGCGCGCCAGGCGCAGAGACAGGGGTTCGAAGTCCGTGAGGAACGTGGTGCAGCAGAACTCGCGCCCGCAGCTTCCGACGCCCCCGATCAGCCGCGCGGCGTCGCGGGCACCCACCTGCCGCAGATCGATGCGGGCTTCGAGAGCGCGGGCGAGGTCGCCCAGGAGTTGGCGGAAGTCCACCCGCTGGGGTGCGGTGTAGTAGATGGCCACGAGGCGGTCGAATTCGGTCGACCGATCCACGTAGTCCACCCCCACGACCTTCATCGGGAGGTGATGCTTGGCGATGAGGCCCTTGGCCAGCCCTGTGGCCTCCTCCCGGATCCGCCGGTTGGCCTCGTCGCGGGCGAGGTCCGCCGCATCCGCCGGGCCGGGGCAGACCGGAAGGCCGACGAAACCGTCCACGACCTCCTCGGGAGCCCACACGCACTGGGCCACCTCGTCGCCGTCAGGCGTCGGGTAACGGACCCAGTCCCCCACCGCGTACTGGTGGACGCCTGGGTCCAGATAGTGCAGTTGGCCGTATCGCTCGAAGGCGACAGCCATCACCCGTGCCATGAGGTCAGCCTAGTGAACGGCCCAAACGGCCCGGGCGTGGGGGGGGGGGGGGGGGGGGGGGGGAGGGGAAGGGGGGGGGGGGGGGGGGGGGGTTTGTTTTTTGTTTTTTT
>NZ_JBUZNP010000004.1:351347-408140 GCF_055326215.1 Tessaracoccus pujii
GCTCGAAGGCGACAGCCATCACCCGTGCCATGAGGTCAGCCTAGTGAACGGCCCAAACGGCCCGGGCGTCGGCCTCCGCTCAGCGCGGAGGCCGACACTGCTCAGTGCTTCGCCTCGCGGGCGTTCTCCCTGGCCTTCGAGAAGGCGCCGTCGATGCCCCACCGGCCGCCGCCGAGGGAGAGGAACAGGACCCCGACGCCGAAGAGGAGGAGATCCTTGTCCCCGAGGAAGCCCTCCATCCCGTCGATGAACGGGCTGAACTGACCCCACCGGATGAACGCGAGCGCGCCGACGGCCACGAATGCGAGCAGAAGACCGACCACACGGACCGCCAGACCGATCACCAGGAGCACGGCCAGCGCAGCCAGCCCGAAGCCGAGAATCCAGGCCACGAGACGCGGCTCAGGAATCAGAGTGCGCCCCAGGAATTCGGCCGTGGCGTCGATGTCGCTCAGCACCTGGTAGCCGACCACGCCCAGCACGGCCGCGGTCACCAGCCGCAGGACGAAGAGCCCGAAGCTGCCGAAGCCGCCCACACCCTTGCGGCGCAGCGGCCGGGGATCACGCACGGAGTTGGCGTCCGAGGTCTGAACCAGACCCAGCCGCTGGTCCCGCGCCTCCTTCTCGGCGCGCAACTGGTGCGCGAGCCGCTCCTCCTCGGCCACCTCGTCGTCCACGGTGCGGCGGCCTGCGCCCTCGATCACCTGTGTGTCATCTGCACCCGCGCGGTCTGCCCGGTACAGCCCTGCCAGGGCGGCGGCGCCTGCGGCTCCGCCTGCCGCGCCCGCCGCTGCAGCGGTTTCCTGACCTGCGCCACCGCCGGCCACCACAGGCATCGCCCGAGTGGCGTCAGGATCCTCCACGCCGTCACCGCTCCCGGACTCCTCCGCGGCCTCGGGCACCGATGTGTCCTGCTGGTCGGTGTGGCCCGCAGGCTCGGCGTCTGCGGGCCATCCGAAGGGCTCCACGGGGTGGCCGAACGACGCAGGCTGAGGCTCTGATTCGGCGACAGGCTCAGCCTCGGGCTCGGGCATCCCTGCCTCTGGCGCCGGTGCGGCCTCGTCCCACTCCGGGGCGTCCTCGACGGGCTGCCCCTCGGCGTGATCCTCGCCGTGGACCTCCGCCTCGCCCGCGTCCGCGGCCGGGGCCTCAGCGTCATGGACCCCGGTCTCCGCCCACTGGTCCCCGGCAGGCTCGTGGACGGCGGGCTCTGGCGAGGCGTCGTCCACCGGCGGTTCGGCGGAGGGCCCCCCGCCGCTCTCCTCCGGCGGGCGTGCCTCGGCTGCGGGCTGGCTGGGTGCGGGGGGCACGGGCACGGTCTGCTCCGATGCGTAGTCATCCCACTCGGCTGGCTCCACAGGCACGCCGTAGTCGTCCTCCTCGGCCGTCCACTCCTCGTCGCGAGGTGTGCCTTGCTGGACCCAATCGTTGTTGGACATCAGTTCCCCTATCCGTGGGCAGTCTTGCGCTCCATCTTGGCACCCGGTGGCAGGGGTGTGCCGAGGACACGCCCGAGGGGGTCAGGTCCGCGCGGCCAGCGAAATGCTGATGAGCAGCGCCTCCAACGCCAACAGAGGGGCCACGTTGCCCTCGAGGGCCGTGCGCGCCTGGAGGATGGCATCCAGGGCTCGGATCGTCTGCTCCGGGGTGGACCGCCGCGCGGCCGGCTCGATCTCGTCCGCGAGATCGGCATTGACCAGGGGCACGTCCGGCGCCGTCTGCCTGGCAAGGACGTCGCGGTAGTACCCGGTCAGTTCCGTGAGGACGCGATCCAGCGCGTCGCGCTGCAGCCGCTTACCGCGGGCCTTCTGCTGCTCCTCAAGCTCCCGGATGGCGGCCTGCGCGTTGCGCGGCTTGGCACCCCGCCCGCCCACGCCCAACGCCCCCTGCAGGGCGGCCATCTCCTTCGCGTCGAGTTCCGCCGTGGCCTGAGCCGCCTCCTCCCCGCTGGAGGAGACGAGATTGTCCGCCGCGTCCAGGCAGGCCGTGACCGAGGTCAGCTTCCGGGGCAAGGAGAGGATCTCCCGGCGGCGGATCCGGGCGTCCTCCGACCGGGCCAGCATGCGCGCGCGACCGACGTGCCCCTGCGCGGCGCGGGCGGCGTGCGCGGCCAAGGCGGGGGAGATCCCGTCACGGGTAACCAGGAGTTCCGTCACCGCATCGTCGCCGGGGGTGACCAGCTTGATGGCCCGGCAGCGTGACCGGATGGTGATGATCACGTCGTCCGCGCTCGGCGCGCAGAGCAGCCACACCGTTCTCGGCGCCGGCTCCTCCAGCCCCTTGAGCAGCGCGTCGGCGCCCCTCTCAGTGATGCGGTCCGCGTCCTCCACCACCACGATCTGGTACTGGTTCTTGACGGGCATGACCCCCGCCCGGCCCACGAGCGCGCGCACCTCGTCCACCCCGATCGACAGCTGCTCCGTGCGCAGCAGCGTGACATCCGGATGCGCGCCGGTCAGAGTGGTGCGACAGTCCACGCACTGCCCGCAGCCGCCCTTGGCGCACTGCAGTGCGGCGGCGAACGCCTTGGCCGCGTTGGATCTGCCCGATCCCGGGGGGCCGACGAACAGCCAGGCGTGCGTCATGGCGTGACGGCGCCCCTCCACGGCCCGACGGAGGGTGGCGACGGCGCGCTCCTGCCCGATCAGCTCAGAGAAGACGTCACCCATGGCCGCCATCCTGCCATGGCCCGCCGACGGTTCGCTCGGGCGGGCGCGTCCCTCAGGCCGCGTCACCCCCGAGCATGGCACCCACGCGGTCGGCTATGGCGGTGGCCAACGCCTCACGCGTCGCCCGGGCGTCCAGGACGAGATAGCGTTCAGGGGCCGCGGCGGCCAGATCGAGGAAGAACTGGCGGGCGCGCAGGTGCAGCCCGATCCCCGCACCTTCGAGCCGGTCCTTGTCCGCGATGGTCTCCATGGCCAGGGACGGGTCCGTGTCGAGCAGCACCGTGAGGTTCGGCGTGAGCCCACCCACGGCCCACCAGGCGATCCTGCCGACCTCGTCGATGTCCAGCGCCCGACCCGCCCCCTGATAGGCGATCATGGAATCGACATAGCGGTCGCACACCACCACGTCGCCGCGCTCCAACGCGGGCCCGATCAGCTCGAAGACGTGCTGGGCCTTGTCAGCGGCGTACATGAGCGCCTCGGCGCGCGCGTCCACGTGGCCCATCGCCGGGTCCAGCACCAGGCGCCGCAGCTCGGTCCCCACCTGCGTGCCGCCCGGCTGCCTCGTGACGACGTGACCCACGCCGCGACCCTCGAGCCACCGGGACAGGCGTTCCACCTGCGTGGACTTGCCCACGCCGTCGCCTCCCTCGAAGACGATGAACAGGCCCATCATTTCTTCCCGACCTGACTCTTCCCGGCTCGCTTCATGAGCTTGCGGGCCTCGGCGACGCGTTCGGGCCACCGCTCGATGAAGGCCTCACGCTGCGTCCGCACCTGGTGACGTTTCCGCTCGGCGTCACGCCCCAGGCTGAAGGCCTGGGTGGCGCTCAGCCCGTCCAGCGCCGGATCGCCGACGAAAGCGCCGAGGGCACAGCGACGCAGATCCTGGGTCACGTCCGCCAGTCGGCGCAGGAACCTGGTGACCACCTTGGGGAACAGCGGGGACGCCACCGCGACCACCACCTCGAGCTGTTCGGCGGCACGCAGGGCCCCCTGCCACTTGTCGTCCGGGGAGTCCACCGCCAGGGCGCGACAGCGGTCCGCGAGAATGAACGTGGCCTGCTCGGCGCGCTCGTAGAGCAGTTCCCCGGCCTGCTTGTGCGCGAGATCCCCCAGGCGCGGCGCTCTTACGGCGCCTACGAGGGAGTCGATGACGTCCAGCATGGGTGTCTCGATCTCCGCCGGCGACGAGTACGGCAGTCCCGCCAGCGCCCGCTCGGTGGCCTCGCGCCAGGACGGCTCCAGCACCGGGGCCAGACCGCGAAGGTCGCGGCCGAAGGCCCAGAGCCTTGCGTTGAGGTCCGCCAGGTCGTCGCTCTCTGCGGCACGGCGCGCCAGGTCCGCCCGCACGAGGCTGTGGAGGTGCTCAGCGAACACGGCGCCGACGAACTCCTCCAGCGAGAAGTCGCGACGGATCTCGCGGGGGCGGGGGAAGCTGGTGAGCCCCGTCGCCGGGGCACCGAGTCGCTGCTGGATGGTGGGGTAATGGTCCACAACGGTCGCGTTGACCGACATCGCGGCGCTGACCAGGAAATCGCGCTGCTGGCCCGTCAGATGTTCGGTGGGGGTGATGGTGACTTCGCGGTAGCGGGCGACGGTGATGCCGCTGCGCCGGACCCGGACCCGTTCGTCGCGGACCACGGCCGCGATCCTGCCCTCTGTGGTCCGCAGCGCCCACTCGTCGCGCTCACAGTGCAGCGCGGCCATGGTGCCCAGCACCCCACGTCTGACCAGAGGCCGGAGCATGCGCGCGTAGTGCTCCGGAAGATCACCCGAGGCGCCAAGCGGCACCACCTGTTCGGCGGGCAGGTGCGGTGCCCAGGCCGGTGCCGACAGGTACCACTCGCCCATGCCGTCGATCACCCGGTGCGCCACGATCACGCCCGCCCGGAGGAGCCTGGCGTCGCTGACGTCGAGCACGGTCACGTCCATCGTGTACGACGCGGCCGGGCGACGGAGGATGCGCGGCAGGCCGACGGCGTCCGACGTCAGCCGTGGCGGATCAGAGGTGAACGGGACCTCCAGCCGGAGCACGGCGCGTCGCTTCTTAGCCATGGGGCAACCCTAGTGGCGCGAGCCCGCGGCCAGAGCCGACGGTGCCGCTCACGCCTTCTTGGCGCCGGCTGCCGGCTTCTTGGCCGCAGGCTTGCGTGCGGTCGTCGCCCTCTTGGCCACAGGCTTCTTCGCCGGGCCCTTGGCCCGCTTCTCCGCGATCAACTCGAAGGCCCGCTCGGGGGTGATCGCCTCCGGGTCGTCGTCGCGCCGCAGCGTGGCGTTGGTCTCGCCGTCGGTGACGTAGGGACCGAACCGGCCGGACTTCAGCACCACCGGTTTCGCGGACACCGGGTCCGCACCGTACTCCTTCAGCGGCGCCGCGGCGGCAGCCCGCCCGCGCGTCTTCGGTTGCGCGTAGATGGCCAGCGCCTCCTCCAGGGAAATGGAGAAGATCTGATCCTCAGCGGCCAGGGAACGGGAGTCCGTGCCGCGCTTGAGGTACGGACCGTAGCGGCCGTTCTGCGCCGTGATCTCGGTGCCGTCCGGGTCCACCCCCACCACGCGGGGCAGGCTCATCAGCAGGAGCGCGGTGGGCAGGTCGATGGAGTCCAGCGACATGGACGAGAAGAGCGACCCCGTCCTCGGCTTGGCCGACTTCGGGGAATCCTCCGGCAGCACCTCCGTGACGTAGGGCCCGTACCGGCCGTTCTTCGCCACGATCATGGTGCCGGTGGCCTCATCGACGCCGAGCTCGCGCTCCTCGTCGAGCGGCCTGCTCAGCAGTTCCTCGGCCACCTCGACGGTCAACGCATCCGGGGCCATATCCTCGGGCACGTTGGCCCGGCGGCCGTCCGAGGACTCGACGTAGGTGCCGTACCGGCCCACCCGCACATCGATGCCCGAGTCGCGCAGCGCAAAGGTGGACAGCGCGCGGGCGTCGATCTCGCCCAGCTCGGTGACCAGGGTCTCCAGACCGTGGTGCGAGCTGCCCTCCGGGCCGCGGTAGAAGTCCGACAGCACGGTGAGGCGCTTGGCCTTGCCTGCCGCGATCTCGTCGAGCTGATCCTCGAGCTGCGCGGTGAACGCGTAGTCCACCAGCTCCGAGAAGTGCTCCTCCAGTAGCCGCGTGACGGCGAACGCCAGCCACGTCGGAACCAGCGCGGACCCCTTCTTGAACACGTAGTCCCGCGCTGTGATCGTGCGGATGATGGAGGCGTAGGTGGACGGGCGCCCGATCTCCAGCTCCTCCAGCTTCGCCACCAGCGACGGCTCGGTGTAGCGGGCGGGCGGGCGGGTCTCGTGGCCCAGCGCGTCGACCTTGGCCACCTCGAGGCTCCGGCCCCGCTCCAGGACGGGCAGTCGGGTCTGCTGATCGTCCGAGGCCGAGTCGTCGTCGACACTGACCACGTAGGCCTTGAGGAAGCCGGGGAAGATGATGGTACGACCCGAGGCCACCAGCCCCGCCGTCGTCGCCGCGCCGGCCCCGACCTGGACCGGAGCGAAGGCAGCGTCGACCCGGATGGTCAGCGACTCGCCCTTCGCGTCCGACATCTGCGAGGCCAGCGTGCGGCGCCAGATCAGCTGGTAGAGCTTGAACGCGTCGCCCCCCAGGCCGGTCTCGTCCGGATGCCGGAACGTGTCACCGGCCGGCCTGATGGCCTCGTGCGCCTCCTGGGCGTTCTTCACCTTCGACGCGTAGACCCTGGGTTGCGCGGGGAGGTACGCCTCGCCGAAGAGCTCCCTGACCTGCTGCCGCGCGGCCTGGATGGCCTGCCCGGCCAGCGTCACTGAGTCCGTACGCATGTAGGTGATGAAACCCTTCTCGTACAGCTCCTGCGCCACCCGCATGGCCCGCTCCGAGGTGAACCCGAGCTTCCGCCCGGCCTCCTGCTGCAGCGTCGTGGTGCGGAACGGCTCGTAGGGCTTGCGCGTGTAGGGCTTGGCCTCGACGGCGCCGACCACGAGGGTCGCGGCGGTGAGAGCCTCGGCCAGCGCCCGGGCGGTGGCCTCGTCGAGCACGAGGGAGTCCTGCGCGGTCAGCTCGCCGGCGGCGTTGAAATCGCGGCCCTGGGCCACCTTGGCGTCGCCGACGGTCGCCAGGCGGGCGGGAAACGTGCGCGGTTCCGCGTCGGGGCCCGCGTCCAGGTAGGTGTCGAGGTCCCAGTACGAGGCCGGTACGAACGCGATCCGCTCGCGCTCCCTGTCCACCACCAGCCGCGTCGCGACGGACTGCACCCGGCCCGCGGACAACCGTGGCATGACCTTCTTCCACAGCACGGGCGAGACCTCGTAGCCGTACAACCGGTCCAGGATCCGGCGCGTCTCCTGCGCGTCGACCAGATCGACGTCCAGTTCACGGGGATTGGTCACCGCCTCGGCGATGGCGGACCTGGTGATCTCGTGGAACACCATCCGCTTCACCGGGACCTTCGGCTTCAGCTCCTCCATGAGGTGCCACGCGATGGCCTCGCCCTCACGGTCACCGTCGGTGGCCAGCAGGAGTTCGTCGACGCCGGCGAGCTTGGACTTCAGATCTCTGATGGTGGATTTCTTGTCCGGGGACACGACATAGATGGGCTGGAAGTCGTTGTCGACGTTGACGCCGGTGCGCGCCCACTTCTCGCCCTTGTACTTGGCGGGAACCTCGGCGGCCGAGGTGGGAAGGTCGCGGACGTGACCACGGCTGGACTCGACGATGTAGTCGGAGCCGAGGAAGCCGGCGATTTTGGTCGCCTTGGTCGGCGACTCGACGATCACGAGACGCTTTGAAGCCATGGGTGAATCAGCCCTCCGGTCGGAAACTCCTCGAACAATAGCCTGCGCTGTCAATCCGGCCGTGCCACCGGGCGTCGGCGTCAGGCATGTGCGCAATGCCGCTGTCTCCTGCGCGGACGTGCCAGGCGGGATGTCCCGCTCGTCACTGGCCGATGCGCAGCATCTGAGTGAGCAGCGCCGTGCGGAGCTCCGGCACGACGGCGGCGGCCAGGTCCGACGCGTCGGTCTGGAGGACCTGTGCGACGGCACCGAGCACCTGGGCGACGGTGAGATCTCCGTCGAGGGCGCCCAGCACAGCGGCCAGGGCCGTGTCCGCCTTGATGGCGCGCCGCAGCCCGACGCTCTGGCGGAAGACTATGTGCTCAGGATCCTCAGCCCCGGGACGCCCAATGGCCTCCTGGTCCACGTCGACGAGCCGGGGGCGGGTGGCAAGGAGTTCGCGCAGCGCGAGTGTCGCGGCCGTGACGGCGCCCGCGTGCCGGCCGAACACCGCGCCGACGGGTTGCGCCACGGCGTGGGGCCAGGTCTCGAGGCGCAGATGCGGCTCGTCCCGGCCCGCCCTGGTGACCAGGATCCACCCCATGCCGACGGCCCGCACCCCGAGCCTGTCGAAGTAGCGGAGCCACTCGTCATAGGCCCCGCGCCATCGCGGGGAGCCCACCAACCCGGCGTCGGTCAGCCACATCTCTATATAGGAGAAGATGCCCAGCCGCTCACGCTCGATGACCCACGCGTCGCACCCGGCTGGGATCCAGCCGCGGAGCCTGTCCTCCCACGGCTGGTCGAGGATGGCCCAGTTGGTGAGCAGCTGGAGGCTGCCGCCCGGGGTGAGGTGGTCCGCGGCCCCACGCACCAGCGTCTCGACGAGGGAATCCCCTTCGAAGTTGGCCTCACGGTAGGTCAAGGTGTCCGCCTCGTGAGTGGGCGGGCTCATCACGAACGGCGGGTTGGACACGATGAGGTCGAAGCGCTCGCCCTGCACCGGGTCGTACAACGAGCCCGCGCGCAGATCGAGGGCCACCCCGTTGAGCTCTGCCGTGAGACGGGCCAGTTCCAGCGCCCGGGGGTTGACGTCGGTGGCCACCACCCGGGACGCGTGCCGCGCCAGGTGCAGCGACTGCACGCCACACCCGGTGCCCAGGTCCAGCGCGGAGCCCACCCGCTCGCGGGGGGTGATCTGCGCCAGCGTGCTCGACGCCGGCGACACGCCCAGCACGTAGTCCGGGCGCGTCGGGGCCGTCTCGCCGTCCATCCCCGGCGTGGGATCCGCGACGATCCACCCGGACGCGCCGTCGTCCGGGGAGCCGTAGGGACGGATGTCGACCAGCGCCCGCATCCGGCCCCCGGTGAGCGTCTCCAGGTACCCGGCCGCCTGCATGGCCGACACGTCGACTGCCTCGGCGAGCTGGTCCGCGTCGACGGGCTGCTGGAGCACGAACAGCCGGATCAGAGTGGACAGCGGGTCGGAGGCCTCACCGAGCGCCACGTCGGCGGGGACCGTCGAGTTTCGCCCCAGACCGTCCTGCCCCGCCTCGCCGATCCGCCCGAGGACCGCGTCGACGGTGAAGTCCGCCGCCACCAGGCGGGCGCGCAGGGCGGAGGCATCGAGAGGCATGGACGCCATCCTAGGCGCCCATGCCCTGGCGGTCACCGGACCGAGTCGGTGGCCCCCTGCCAGAGATTGACGCCCTCGACGACCGAGTGCTGGTCGATGGCGGAGAGTTCCTCCGCGGTGAAGTCCAGGACGCCCAGCGCGTCGAGATTTGCGTCGAGTTGCTGCACCGAGGAGGCGCCGAGCACGACGGAGGTGACGGAGGCCTCGCCCTGATCGCGAAGTGCCCAGGCGATCGCCATCTGGGCGAGGCTCTGGCCGCGGGCCTGCGCGATGTCGTTGAGCGCCCGCAGGTGGTCGATGTTCTCCTCGGTGAGGAGTCCCGTGTCCAGGGACTTGCCCTGCGCGGCGCGCGAATCCGAGGGGATCCCGTCGAGATAGCGGTCCGTCAGCATGCCCTGGGCCAGCGGCGAGAAAGCGATGACGCCCATGCCCGCGGCCTGGCAGGCCTCCAACAGGCTCGGCTCACCCTGCTCGACCCACCGGTTGAGCACGGAGTACGACGGCTGGTGGATGATCAGCGGGGTGCCGAGGGAGCGCGCGATCTGCTGCGCCTCCGCGGTGAGCTTGGCCGAGTACGACGAAATGCCCGCGTACAGCGCCTTGCCCGAGCGGACCGCCTGGTCCAGGGCCGCCATGGTCTCCTCCAGGGGCGTCTCGGGATCCGGGCGGTGGTGGTAGAAGATGTCGACATACTCCAGCCCCATGCGCGTGAGGGAGTCGTCGAGCGAGCTGAGCAGGTACTTCCTGGAGCCTCCGAACCCGTAGGGGCCGGGCCACATGTCCCAGCCCGCCTTGGACGAGATGACGAGCTCGTGGCGGTAGCGGGCGAAGTCCTCGGCCATGATCCGACCGAAGTTGGTTTCGGACGCGCCGTAGGGCGGCCCGTAGTTGTTCGCCAGATCGAAGTGCGTGACGCCGCGGTCGAAGGCGCGGCGCAGGATCCGGCGCTGGGTCTGCAGGGGGAAGTCGTCGCCGAAGTTGTGCCACAGGCCCAGCGAGATCGCGGGGAGCTTGAGACCTGACGCGCCCAGGCGTCGGTACGGCATGGAGGAATAGCGGTCTTCGGCGGCGATGTAAGTCATACCAGCACTGTATCGCCGCGGCACGGCGCCTGCCGGGGACGGGGATCCACGACCGCCACGCCCATCCGGCCGGCTCAGGTGCCGGCCGTGGCCGACCTGGTGAGCCGCGACGGCCCCCACGGAACCCTTGGTTCCAGGGGAACGCCGACGGTGACCTGCACGACCACCGCCCTGCCCGACACCGCCACCTCGCAACCGGTGACGGTCCCGTGGTTGCGGCGGGCGGCTTCGCCCGCAGCCCCACAGGCGGAGCTGCCCTCGACCGCGGCACTCACCGCAGCCAGGGCTGCCAGCTCCGCGGTGTGTTCGGCGCGGCGGGCGAGATAGAACCACTGGATGAGAACGGCGCCCGCCATGAACACCGAGACGAGGACCAGGCACACCCCGGCCACCAGCGCCGAACCGGCCGCCCCGCGCTGGTCACCGCGCCACGTCATGGGCCGACCCCCGGCTCGTAGGCGGCCCACGCCGTGGATGTCACGCTGAGGGGGCCCAGGCCTGGGACCTCGAGCGCCATGGCGACCGTGACACTCACCCCCGCCCGATCGGTGCTCACGTCGATCGTGGACCGGCGCGGCGCCCGTGCCCTGGCCTCCTGGAGCGACGCGTCGTCGCCTCGGGCCGCTTGACGTGCGATCTGGGCGCTGGATTCCGCCACCGTCGCCTGCGCCACGCCCAACAGGGAGAGCCCGACGAGACACGCGGTGAGCGTCACCGCCGTCACCAGCCCGATGGCCAGCTCGACGGTCACCATCCCCCGCGAGCCGCGCCGGGGCCTCCGCTGCCTGCTCATGGAGCCGGGTCACCCACCGTTCGCGACGGTGGTGAACACGTTGATCACCCAGTCGAAAAGGGTCTTGTAGAAGGTGTTGTCTCCGAAGATCCGCAGCAGCACGAGGGCCACTGTGGCGGCGGCGAGCAGCCCGAGGGCGTACTCGACGGTGGTGAGTCCGCGCTGCGCCAACGCGCGGGCGCGACCTGCTCGGCTCGGGACGGGGTGTGCCATGGGGCGTCCTTTCGGTGTGCCGGCCGCCTCTCAGCCGGTCAGCCCCTTGATCGCCCGGCCATCTCACCATTTCCCGTGCGGGCCCCGAGGTTGTGGATGGACGCGACGGACAACACCGATGGCTGTGGATGACGGGACGGGGTCTCATCCAGCAGGAGCGCCAACAACTCGGCGGCGTCGGCCTTGTTGAGCACCTGGTTCGCGTTGCCGCACTTGGGCGAGACCACGCAGGCAGGACAACCCGCCTCGCAGGCGCATCGGGTGAGACGGTCCAGGGTGGCGCCCAGCCACTGCTCAGCTGCCTCGAAGCCTCGGTAGGCGAACCCGGCCCCGCCGGACATGCCGTCGTGGACGAACACCGTCGGGAGCCCCGTGTCCGGGTGAAGCGCCGTGCTCACTCCGCCGATGTCCCACCGGTCACACGGGGCGAACGCCGGCAGGAGCCCGATGGCGGTGTGCTCCATGGCGTGCGCCGCGGCCCCCATCTGCAGCTCGGCCCAGCCGAGGCGGCCGGCCAACGACGCGGGCACCGTCCACCACACCGCCTGCGTGGTCATGCGGTGCAGCGGCAGGTCCAGCGGCGTGGAATCCCAGACGTCGTGGGTGACCTCGTCGCGACGGAGGTAACCGGTCACCTGGGAGTCCAGCCGCACCTCTCCCCGGCTGACCCAGGTGGCACCCAGCGTCCGCCGAGCCTCCTCCCGCACCACCTCGATGTCGAACGACGACTGGGCCTGGGTGTAGTAGCGGGGGCACGACGATGCGACCATCGCCTGGTGCTCGCCCAGGTCCAGCTCCTCGACGGTGAAGCTCTCGCCCTGGTGGAGATAGACCGCACCGGGGTGCACCGTGCGGTCCGCCGCAGCCGCGTCCACCATCCCCACGACCCTGCCCGTGGTCCGCTCGATGATGTCCACCGGGCGCTCTCCCATGGACCTGAGGTTGATGAAGTCCACCGCGCGATCCGGGCGGGTCCAGAAGAACCTGTCGCGCCGCGCCCGCAGCACGCCCTGCTGCGCCAGCGCCCGGGCGACCACGGGTGCCGTCGGGCCGAACCACCTGGCGTCCTCGTCTGACAGGGGAAGCTCCTGCGCCGCCGCCGCCAGGTGCGGGCCGAGCACCCTCGGGTTCTCCGGATGCAGCACCGCCCGCTCCACGGACGCCTCGAACACCAGCTCCGGATGCTCGAGGAGGTAGGCGTCCAACGGGTCCTCCCTGGCCAGGAGCACCACCAGCGATTCCTGACCCCGGCGTCCTGCGCGGCCGGCCTGCTGCCAGAAGGAGGACAGCTTGCCCGGATAGCCGGACACCAGCACGGCGTCCATGCCCGCCACATCCACCCCGAGCTCCAACGCGTTGGTGCTGGCCAGGCCGCGCAGCTCCCGGCTGTGCAGCCCGGCTTCCAGGGAACGCCGGTCCACCGCGAGGTACCCGCCGCGGTACGAGGCGATCCGGGTGGGCTCCGCCGAGAGCTCCTGGGCCGCGAGCGAAACCAGTTCCGCGCCCTGGCGCGACGGCACGAACGCGATGGTCTGGGCATCGTCATCGGTGAGCCGGGCCAGCAATTCGGCGGTGGCGGCGCGCAGCGACGACGCGGGACGCCACAGCACCGCGGTACGTCGACCGCTCGGAGACGCGTCCCGGTCGATGACCTGCACATGGTCCGCGCCGATGAGCGTGCCGGCGAACTCGCCCGCGTTGGGGGCGGTGGCCGAGGACAGCGCGACGACCGGGTCCGCGCCGTACTGCGCAGCCAGCCGCCTCAGCCGCCGGATCACCTGGGCCACGTGGGCCCCGAAGACGCCCTGGTAGCGGTGGGCCTCGTCGACGACGATGTAGCGCAACGACCCGAGGAACGACGCCCACCTCTGGTGGCCGGGAAGCACCGAGAAGTGCAACATGTCCGGGTTGGTCAGCACCAGATCCGCATGCTCCCTGGCGAATCTGCGCTCCGCCTCGTCCGAGTCACCGTCCAGGGCGCCGATCCGCCACCCCTGCGGACCCACTGCCGCGGCCGCCCGCGCCTGATCGTGCGCGAGGGCCTTCGTAGGAGCCAGGTACACCGCGGTGTGACGCGAGCTGAGGCGGGCCCGCGTGGAGTCCACGGTAACGCCGAGCCGGCCCTCTGCCGTGGCGGCGATGATGGGCATCAGGTACCCGAGGGTCTTGCCTGACCCGGTGGGGGTGCAGACGATGGCGTGCCTGCCCTCGAACAGCGCCTGGGCGAAGTCCACCTGGTGCTCCCAGGGCGCAGGGACCCCCGAGCGCTGGATCCGCTCCACAGCCTCGGATGAGAGCCAGTCCGGCCACCGTGATGTCCGGCCCGCGGCAGGCTCCCGCAGCGAGACGGCGACTGCCTCGTCCCTGGCGCTCACCCAGCCGAACTTCACACCACCACTGTGCCAGCGACGGCTGACACTTCCACAACGCGCCCCGACGCCGACCCCAGTCACCCCACTGGGGTGGGCTTGCGCGAGTAGAATGCGAGGCAACAGGGAGGCGGGGCAGTGTTCCGGTCGGTCGGCCAGTGCGGGCCCGTCCACCGCCGAGTTCGGCTCGGCACGGCGGCCGGGGCGATGGTGCTCGCCCTCGGCCTCCTGAGTTGTGGCCCGTCGCCCGTCACGCCCGCGGCCCCTTCTCCTGTGCCCACCTCCCAGCAACCCTCCGCTCCCGCCTCCCCGCTCCCCCCGACGCCGACTCTCTCCCCCTCCCAGGTGCCCACCAGCGACGGACCCGCGACGCACAGTCCCAGCACCGCCCGCCCGACGGTCACGCCCACCACGAGTTCGGCAGCTGCCTCCACCACGAAAGTCACGGCTTCCGCCGCCCCGTCGTCGACGCGCACCGAGACCACCGCCACGCCGTCGACCAGCACACCCCGCCCGACGCTGACAACCACTCCCCCGGCCCCCGCGACCCTCGTGCAGCTGTGGGCGGGGCAGGACATCGAGGTGTTCACCACTCAACGCAGGGTGGTGGCCCTCACCTTCGACGGCGGCGCCTCCGCGGACGCCGTGACGCCGATCCTGGCCACGCTGGCCGCCCACGGGGTACCCGCCACCTTCTTCGTCACGGGCCAGTTCGCGCGGGCCTACCCCGATGCCGTCCGGGCGATGGACCGCGCCGGCCATCCGGTGGGCAATCACAGTGACACGCACCCGTACTTCACGCGGATCACGAACGAGGAGATCCGCGCCCAGCTGACCGCCGCCGAACGGAGCATCTCCGCACTGACCGGCACCACCACCAAGCCCCTGTTCCGCTTCCCGTACGGCGATGTCGCCGACCTCGACATCCGGGTGGTCAACGGCGCCGGCTACATCCCGGTCCGATGGACCGTGGACACGTTGGGATGGAAGGGCACCAGCGGGGGCATCACCACCGCCGTCGTCCGCCAGCGGATCCTGGACCGGCTGCAGCCGGGTGCCGTCGTGCTGATGCACGTGGGCGCCCACCCGGAGGACGGCTCCACGCTGGACTCGGACGCCCTCCCAGGCATCATCAGCGATCTACACGCCCGCGGATACGGCTTCGCCACCCTGCCGGACCTCCTCGACGACGCCCCCTGAACTCATCCGAAGAACCCCTGCATCAGGCTGGCGATGATCGGCACGACGCCCACGGCCATGAACGCTGGGAGGAAGCAGGCCATCAATGGGACGACAGACCGCACACCAACGGTGCGGGCCCGCTTGGCGGCCCTGTCCCGCATCCCCTGCCGCGCGTCCTCGGCGTGGTCGGTCAGGATCCCCACCAGCGACGTCCCTGACCGTTCGGCCCGCATGATGTCCATGGCAGGGCGCCCCCAGACGGGATGTCCGCGGAGCGGCTGCCAGGCGTCCGGCCCCGCCCTCCCCAACGCCAGCTCCGCCCCGACGCGCTCGAGGAGCCGACGCGTGGTGGGCGGCGACACCCCCGCCACGTCCGCCACCGCGCGGGAGGTGGGGAGGCCGACGCGCAGACAGACCGAGAGGAAGTCCAGGGCATCGGGGAGTTCGTCCGCCGCAACGGCCCAATCCGGCCTCGGCGCGGCGAAACCCAGGCCCCAGAAGGTAAGGCCGCCGAGCAGTGCCCCGGCACTCAGGCCCGGTCCGACATCCAGAATGAGCAGGCTCACCAGCAGGACCCCGGCCCCCACGGCCGCACGCTGCCGCGCCGACGGTGCCCCTGGCCGCGCTGCCGCCAGCCTCACGGGGACACCAAGGGGGGCGCTGAGCGATGCGAGGCGCTCCGACGGCGAGGCGAGGACCAGCCACGACGCGATGGCGGCCGCGAGCGCGGCGAGGACGAGGGTGCTCATCATCTGTCGCTCCGCCGGGTCTGGGCTCCCCCACGTGGGCCTGGCCGAGCCAGCGCCTCCACCCAGAGCACTCCCGCGGCAGTGAGCAGCACGCCTGCCACCGTCAACAGCTGCCCCAACGGCTCGGTCAGGAGGAACTCCGGCGTGTTGACGCCGGCCACCAGCCCCAGCCCGACCGCGAGCAGCGGTAGCGCCGCCATGATGTGGCCGCTCGTCCGCGCAGCCGCAAGTTCGGTCTCCACGACCGCCTCGACCTGGCGCTGCCTGCGCAGGGTCTCAGCCACCCCTGAGAGGACGCCGGCGATGGGGGCCCCCGTCCGCTCGCTGAGCCGCCACGCGGCCGCGACCGGACGCATCCCGCTCAGGCCCGGGCGGGATGCGGCCCGGTCCAGCTCACGGGCGACGTCCGCGCCCAGCCTGGCCGCCGAAGCCGCCGACGCCAGCACGGGGAAGTCCGTGGCGGCCTCCGCCAAAGCCTGGTGCGGGATGTTGCCCGCCCGCAGCAACGACGCAAGGGCGCGGGCCGCCTGGGCGCAGTCCTCCGCCGCCGATGCTTCGCGGCGTCGACGACGTCTGCCCGCGATCACCCACGCCACCGTGCCCGCCGCCACCCCCACGCACACGACCCACCCCGTGACTCTGACGCCCCACACGCCCGCGACGACCACCGGCAGCAGGAGCGCGAGCACGGTCCACCCCACGGACGGATGCCCGCGCCGCCTGACCCGCGACGGGATCAACCGGGATTCGGCGCCGGCCGGCGGTGGCCCCATCATCATGGCGGCGGCGAGCGCGGCGGTGAGGACGGCCGGGATCATCCCCCCACCGCCTCCAGAAGCAGATCGGCCCCCGCGCCGAAGGTGAGGCCCCCGTCGGTGAGAGTGGCGGCGGGCAGGATCTCCACCATCGCGTCCGCCCCGCGAAGAAAGACACCCACCTGCGCCACCCTCCTGCGTCCGCTGCTCTCCCGGGTCACGTGGATGACCACCTTGAGCGCCGACGCAACCTGCGCGTGGCACGCCTCCCTGCTCATCCCGCCGAGCGCCGCGAGGGCCTCGAGCCGTGCCGGGATGTCCGCGACCGAGTTGGCGTGCACCGTCCCACAGCCGCCCTCGTGACCGGTGTTCAGGGCGGTGAGCAGGTCCGTCAACTCCGCGCCGCGCACCTCACCCAGCACCACCCGGTCCGGCCTCATGCGCAGCGCCTGGCGCACAAGCATGGTCAGAGTGATGGCCCCTGCCCCCTCGGCGTTTGCCGGCCTGGCCTCCAGCCGCACACAGTGCGGATGATCGGGGATGAGCTCCCGGGCATCCTCCACGAGCACGATCCGCTCCGTTGCCGGCACCTGCGCCAGCATGGCGGCCAGGAGCGTGGTCTTGCCTGTGCCGGTACCACCCGAGATGAGAAACGGCACCCGCCTGCGGACCACGTCCCGGAGTAGCTGGGCCCCCGCCTCCGGCAGCGAGCCGGCCGCCACGAGGTCCGCCAGGGAGAAGGTCCTGGCCGCCGGGACCCGCAGCGACAGGCAGGTCCCTGGGGCGGACACCGGGGCGAGGACGGCGTGGAGCCGTACCCCTCCAGGCAGCCGTCCGTCGACGAAGGGTGCCGCGTCGTCCAGCCGCCGCCCCGCCGCTGCAGCCAGGCGGATGGCGAGACGCCGCACCTGCTCGTCGTCCACGAAGGCCAGGTCAGCCCGCTCGAGCCCGGATCCGCGATCCACGAACACGTCACGGGGGCCGTTGACCACCACGTCGGAGACCCCGGGGTGGCGCAGCAGCTCGTCGAGCGGTCCGGCGCCCACGCTGTTGCGACGAAGGTCCGCAAGAACCTCGTGCACGGCGGCATCCGTGACCGCGACCCCCATGGAGCGGAGCGCGGAGGCCACGTCCACGGGGGCGTACGGCCGGCCCAGAGCCGCCAGGTGGACCTGCACCTGGTCCAGGTCCACGTCAACCACGGGTGAGTTCCCTGAGGACGGCCGCCACCTGGGCGGCGTAACGCCGGGCCGGCCCGCCCACAGGATGCAGGCCCAGTTCGGCGAGGCGCGGGAGGGCGCGATGCTGATCGATGCGGCCGAGGCTGCGCGCCACGAGAGTGCGGCAGATCACCTGCTCGGGCAGGGTGCGACCGGGGCCGTGCCGTACCACGATGGCGCTTGGCGTGACCCCCCGCGTCTCGCCCAACATCCTGGCCGCGGCCACGGAGCGGACGTCTGCCCCCACCACCAGGACCGTGTGATCCACGGGAAGGGGCGCGGGGTCACGGCCGCAGTCCAGCACCACGAGACGGTGGGAGCGCGCCAGGGCGGACACCACCGCGGAGACGGAACCCGGCGACGGGGGTCCCGGATCCTGGCGGGACTGCGCCAGGAGTGCCATACCCGCCACCGCCGGCAGACGCGCCGCCACCTCGCCCAGTTCCCCGTGCGCACCGGCCAGGTCCGCCCAGCGGACGCCCTCCACGGCCTCCGCGCCGACGGCGAGGTCCAGCCCGCCGCTGCTCGCCGCCAGGTCCACCACCGCAGATCCCATGGCCTGGCGCGCACCGGTGAGGCCGAGTGCCAGGGCCAACGTGCTGACGCCCAGGCCTCCCGTGGCGCCGACCAACGCCACCGTCGACCCTCGCTGACGTTCCGCTGTTCGGGCCCGGGCCAGGACAGCGGCCAACCGGCCGCCGGTGTCCGGGAGCGGCAGCACCGGCAGCTCCAGCTCCGCGGAACAGCGGGCCAGCTCAGCCGGCGACGTGCCCACCAGGTAGGCCCTCCCCGCGGGCGCCGACGACCACCTGGCCGCGACCTCGGTGGAGACGAGCCGCAGCCCGGCCGCCGCCCAGTGCGCCCCCACGGAGTCCGCGTCCCGCGCCACCTGGACGGGAAGCTCCAGGGCGGCCGCCGTCACCTCGACGGCCTCGATCACCGACGGATCCTTGGCACACAGCAGCACACGCACGGGCGTCTCCATGACACCTTGATCGCACGGGATCGCCGCCGTTTCCCAGGTGTGCTGCGCGCTGTGGAGAACCCGTGGCGGGCGGGGTCCGGTTACCCTTGACTCGATCTACCCCGGAAGGACCCCATGAGCCGTACCACCCTCCCCACCGAGGCCTTGGACTGGTTGGCGGTGTGGCACGGTGTGCGCGCTCTGGCGCTCAACCCCGAACCGCACCTCGCGCGGCGGCTGACGGATGCCGGCCACTCACTCTTCGCCCTCACCGACGACGTGGCCCGCGTGCGCCGCCTGCACGCCATCCGCAACGTCACTCCGATACTGGCGCGCCCCGAGGCCATTCCCATGGACCCGTGCGCCGTCGAGGTGGCATTCGTCCACCAGGGCCTGCACCACTACGACCTGGGGCAGGCGCTCGCCCAGATCGCCCGCGTCCTGCGGCCGGGCGGCTGCCTGAGCGCCTCCTACCTGGTCCGCGACGACTCGGTCCCGTGGGTGCGTCGGCTGGCCGCGCTGCTGCGTCGGTTCGACCCGATGGCCATGAAGGGCGACTACGGGCATCACAGCCTGGCCGAGCTGGGTGCCAGCAAGTACTTCCCGGAGGTCGAGGAGCGCGCCTTCCGGGTATGGCAGACCGTCACGCGGGATGACCTCCAGAGCCTGGTGCGGGCCCAACCGCTGGCCGCCAACCTCGACGAGACTCAGCTCGCGCAGCTCCTGCGCCAGGTGGCCGAGCTCTACGACGGGGCGGTGCGTCCGAGTGAGAGCCTGAGGCTCCCGTTCCAGCTGCTGTGTGCGCGCGCCTGGGTCAGCCACGAGGAGCTGACCGCCCCCGTCGTCCTGCCCGACAACGCCCTGGCGATCCAGCTGTAGCCCCTGGTAAGTCCGATCGCCACCCCAGGCGGCGCGTGCTGCCACTAGGCTGGCGAGTGCCGAAAGGAGCACCATGCGTATTGAGCCCAGCCACCCCCTGACAGACATCAAGGACGCCGTCTCGGACTTCGTCGCCCGCGAGTCGGAGCTGGCGGCGGCCGAACTCAAGCCCGCCGCCAAGGCCGCGGGCTTCGGTGCCGGTCTCTTCGCCGGTGCCGCGCTGTTCGCGTTCCACGCCATCTGGATGCTCGTCATCCTCATCGCACTGGCCGTGGGGCTGCTGCTCTACGCCGTCACACCCCTGGGTCCGTGGTCCTCGTTCACGCTCGGTTTCCTCGCCAGCGTCCTCATCTCACTCATCATCGCCGGGGTGCTGGCCGTCCTGGGGCGCAACAAGTTCCGGCAGGTCAGGAAGCCCGAGGCCACGATCCTCGAGGCCAAGGCCACGCTGGACGCCGTCGTCGCGGCCATCGCCTCGCGCACCCAGGGCAGCGAGGTCGTCATCAGGCCCGCTGACCTTCCGAAGTTCCGCGACGCGGACCGCGAGAGCAACCTCGGGCGACCATAGGCGCGCCGCCTGGTTCGCGAGCCGCCCCCGACATGGCAGGCTTGGGCCCATGACCAAGTGGGAATACTTCGTGGCCCCGATCCTGTCGCACGTGGCGCAGCAGATCCTCAACAACTTCGGCTCGGAGGGCTGGGAACTCATCCAGCTGGCCCCGGGCCCCAACCCCGACACCCTCGTCGGCTACTTCAAGCGCCCCGCCAGCGGCGCATGACGGCTCCCTCAATCCGCCTGACCGAGCTGGGCATCGACCTGCCACCCGTCGCCACGCCCGTGGCGGCGTATGTCCCGGCCACCCGCGTGGGCGATCAGATCTGGACCTCCGGGCAGCTGCCCAGCGTCGCAGGGGAGCTCCCCCTCACCGGCAAGCTGGGCGCGGGCGTCACAGCTGAGGAGGGCGCCGCGGCAGCGCGCGTCGCAGCACTCAATGCGCTGGCCGCCGCCGCGGCGCTGGCGGGCGGCGTGGACCAGATCCGACGCGTGGTCAAGGTTGTGGTCTATGTGGCGAGCGAGCCGGCGTTCAGCGGGCAACCCGCCGTCGCGAACGGTGCCTCCACCCTGTTCGGCGAGGTGTTCGGCGAAGCCGGCGCCCACGTCCGCTCGGCGGTGGGCGTCTCGGTACTGCCCTTGGACGCGCCCGTCGAGGTCGAGCTCATCGTCGAGGTCTGATGGAGCGGCCGGCCGACGTCCACCGGGCCCTCGCAGAGGCTTATCCCGACGCGCGGTGCGAGCTGGACTTCGACACGCCGTTCGAACTGCTCGTGGCAACGGTCCTGTCCGCCCAGTCCACGGACCGGCGCGTCAACTCGGTCACGCCCGCGCTTTTCGGCCGGTACCCCACCCCCGCAGCGCTCGCGGAGGCGGACCGCGCGACGGTCGAGTCCCTCATCGGGCCGGTGGGTTTCTTCCGCAACAAGACCACCGCCATCATCGGCCTCGCCCGGAGGATCGTCGACGAGTTCGACGGGCGCGTCCCGGGCACCCTTGAGGAATTGGTGACGCTTCCCGGGGTGGGCCGGAAGACGGCCAACGTGGTGCTCGGCAACGCCTTCGGGGTGCCCGGGGTCACGCCCGACACGCACCTCATCAGGGTGTCGGGACGGCTCGGGTGGAGCGCGAGCACCAGGCCCGACGACGTGGAGCGCGACGTCGGGGCCCTGTTTCCGCCTGACGAGTGGGTGATGCTCTGCCACCGTGTGATCTGGCACGGGCGCCGCTGCTGCCACGCGCGGCGTCCCGCGTGCGGAGCCTGTCCAGTCCGTGACCTGTGCCCCAGCCGTACCCTCGGCGAACAGGATCCAGCCATCGCCGCCGGCCTCATCCGCGAGCCGCGCGGGTAATCTCGTTCCGGTGACCTCCCTGCTGCTCCGTGCGACGCTCGCCGCGACACTCGCGCTGGCCGCCTGCTCCCCTGCGGTCACCGCCCCCACACCGGATCCCGTCGCCACCCCCGCGGCGCCGGCGGACCTGGCGGCCCTGCGGGTCCAGTTCGGCCTTCCCGACTGCCCGGCGACGGATCCGGACGCGCCGCAGTCCGCCGACGGACTGCCCCGGACCAGCCTGCAGTGTCTGGGCAGCGACACGACGGTGAACCTCGCGGGCCTGCCGCGCACCCCCACGATTCTCAACCTCTGGGCCCAGTGGTGTGGACCCTGCCGCGAGGAGGCTCCCTTCCTGCGCGAAGGAGTCACCAAGCTCGAGGGGGTCAGCTTCATCGGCGTCAACTACAACGACCCCAAACCGGACTGGGCGATCGAGTTCGCCGGGCTCGCCGGCTGGCTGTACCCCCACGTCGTGGACGAGGACAGGTCCCTTCAGGTGGACCTGCGGGTCCCGGGGCTGCCCACCACGTACTTCATCGACGCCGAGGGCCGGATCGCCGGGGTGCATGCCGGCCCCCTTGCCTCGACGCAGCAACTGGTGGACCTCACAGACGAGTATCTGGGTGCGGGATGAGGCACCCCGAGTCCTTCGAGCAGCTGTGCCGCGCCCTGGTGCACGGGCCGACGGCGCGCCACCTCCACCTCGACCGCACGCCGCGGGGTGAGCGGGCGGCCGCGGTCCTCATGCTGTTCTCCGACGACGCCGATCCCTCGCTCACCTTCGTGACGCGGGCCGAGACGATGCGTCGCCACGCCGGTCAGATCGCCTTGCCTGGGGGCGCCGTCGACCCGACGGACACCGACCGCCGCCACACGGCGCTCCGGGAGGCGGACGAGGAGATCGGACTGGCGGCCGAACACGTCTCAGTGCTGGGCGAACTCCCACCGCTCTGGGTGCCGGCCTCCCGCTACGACGTGACGACGGTGGTGGCGGTCTGGCCGGGTGGGCACCCCTTGGAGCCGCGCGACCCCGCGGAGACGGGCGCGGTGCACGCCTTCACCGTGGCGGAGCTGGCCTCCCCTGCTGTGCGCGTGACGGCTCGCCACCCGAGCGGCTTCGAAGGGCCGGCGTTCGTGATGGGTGCCCAGTTCATCTGGGGGCTGACCGCGCACCTGGTGGACTGGGTGCTGGATCTGGGTGGATGGGCGCAGCCATGGGACCGCGACCGGGTCTCCGGCATCCCGGCGCGCTACATGCGCGACTAGCGGTGATCCATGAGAGACGACACCGGCGCACGGCAAGCCGCGCGCCGGTGCAGTGGCGTGAGTTCTATCCGTGGCGGACGGGCAGAACGGTGATGGTGGCCTCAGCCGTGTCGTGAAAATCGACCAGGACGTCGTGCCACGAATCGATGTCCGGACGGGAGCGCAGGAGCGCCCGCCTTTCCCGCTCGGTCATGCCGCCCCAGACGCCCCATTCGATGCGGTTGTCCAGCGCCTCTGCCAGACATTCCGACCGGACCGGACATCCGACGCACACGGACCGTGCGCGCTTCTGATCCTTGCCCTCGGGGAATAGAGCGTCCGCCATGTCTCGGCACTTGGCGTGGAGCGTCCATTCGCTCACCTCGGCGAGTGACATGAGCTGCCCTCCTTTGCGCAGTTGCTGTCAATACCCTGACGCTAGCGCATCCCCGGCCCATCGCAACAGGGGTCCCACCGGTAAAGATGCAAGCCAGCCCGGCGAGCATGGCCTCCTGGGACCCGTCACGTAAACTGAGCAA
Source organism: Tessaracoccus pujii (assembly GCF_055326215.1). NCBI lineage: Bacteria > Bacillati > Actinomycetota > Actinomycetes > Propionibacteriales > Propionibacteriaceae > Tessaracoccus > Tessaracoccus pujii. Next base: position 374,282 of record NZ_JBUZNP010000004.1, read on the forward strand.
ATGAAGTCTGCCTCCCTCAGCCAGAAGGCGTACTCCGTCCTCATGTTCCTCGCCGTGAGCGTGCTCGCGGGCCTCCTGCTGTCGGGCCTGGCCGTGCCGTTCGCCGCGCTCGCCGGGGGTGGCGCCAAGATGGCGGCGGACTCGCTGGAGTTCCTTCCCGCGGACCTGGAGACCCCCCCGCAGTCAGAGCGCTCACGCGTGCTGATGGCGGACGGTCAGGTGCTGGCCACGTTCTTCAACGAGAACCGCGTCTATGTACCGCTGTCCGACATTGCCCCGGTGATGCAGGACGCCCAGATCGCCATCGAGGACCACCGGTTCTACGAGCACGGCGCCATCGACTTCCAGGGCTTCGGTCGCGCCTTCGTCAAGACCATGACGGGTGACACCCAAGGCGCCTCGACGCTCACCCAGCAGTACGTCAAGCTGGTGCGCGTCGAGTCGGCCGTGGCAGCCGGCGACAAGGAGGGGGTCAGCAAGGCCACCGAGGTGACCCTCGACCGTAAGATCATCGAGGCCCGCTACGCCATGGCGCTCGAGGAGCGGCTGACCAAGGACGAGATCCTGGAGCGCTACCTCAACATCGCCTACTACGGCGACGGGGCCTACGGCGTCGAGGCGGCAGCTCAGCACTACTGGGGCACCACGGCCAAGGCCCTCACGCTGGAGCAGGCGGCCATGCTGGCCGGTCTGGTGCAGAACCCCGTGGCCACGAACCCGGTGAAGAACCCGGACAAGGCCATCGCGCGGCGCAATGTGGTACTCAACCGGATGGCCGAACTCGGCATCATCAGCGAGGACCGGGCTGCCGAGGCCAAGGCGGTCGCGTTCGATCCCGCCACCGTCACCCGCACGCCCAACGGCTGCACGTCGTCGCCGTACCCCTTCCTGTGCGACTACGTCCGCCTCACGCTGCTCAGCGACGCGATGCCGAGCATGGGGGCGACGCTGGAGGAGCGCGAGAACCTGCTCAACCGGGGCGGTCTGACCATCAACACCCTGATCGACCCCGCGGCGCAGGCGTCGGCCGAGGCCGCGGTGGCGGACCTGATCGCCCCCACCGATCCCGTGCTGGCCGGAGCAGCCCTGATCCAGCCCAGCACCGGCCTGATCGTCGCCCTGGCGCAGTCCCGCCCGGACATGGGCACGGACCCGGGCGAGACCTACTACAACTACAACGTGGAACGCGCGATGGGCGGCGCCGAGGGATACCAGGCCGGCTCCACCTTCAAGACGTTCACGATCGCGGCAGCCCTGGACCTCGGGATGACGCCGGAGCGCTCCTACACCGCGCCGGCCGAGCTCCCCCTGGAGGGGATGACGTTCAAGAACTGTTCCGGCCCGTTCGTGTTCAAGCAGGACCACAGCGTCCGCAACTACGACCGCGGCTACGGCAAGATCGACATGATCAGCGCCGCGGAGGACTCGGTCAACACCTACTTCATGCAGTTGGAGGCCGACGCGGGCATCTGCGCGTCGATCGACATAGCCAAAGCGGCGGGCGTGAAGATGTCCACCGGCCAGGATCTGCGGGTCAACCAGAACTACCCCACGTTCGTGCTCGGCACATCCGAGGTCACCCCCCTGTCCATGGCGGAGGCGTACGCCACGTTCGCCAACCGCGGCATCCACTGCACGCCCATCATCCTGAAGTCGGTCACGACGAAGGACGGGGCGGACCTGGCCGTGCCGTCTGCCGACTGCACGCAGGTGATCCGGCCTGAGATCGCCGACGGCGTCAACTACATCCTGCAGAGCGTCGTCAAGCAGGGCACGGGCTACCCGGCCCGCCTCCGCGACGGGCGCCCCCAAGCCGGGAAGACGGGCACGATCACCGATAACCAGGCCGTCTGGTTCGCGGGCTACACGCCGGAGATGGCTGGGGCTGCGTGGATCGCCATCGACAAGACCAACCCCTGGTACGAGACCAAGCGCAAGACCCTCAAGAACGTGCGCCTTCCCAGCGGCACGTACCTCCGGGGCACTGGCGGCGGCGACGCCGGACTCATCTGGAACGCCGCCATGTCGTCGGCTCTGGCGGGCAAACCGGAGACGGCGTTCACGGCGCCGTCCAAGGAAGTGCTCGAGGGCGTGAAGGTGCCGCTGCCGGACGTGTCCGGCATGGGTTACAACGAGGCTGAGCGCACGCTGGAGGCCGCCGGCTTCCAGACCGAGCGCTGGGGGATCTACTCCAGCCGCCCCCGTGGCACGTTCCTGGGAATCTCGCCTGAGGGCTCCGCCGTGAAATTCTCGACGGTGCGGCTCAAGGTGTCCGTCGGGCCGAAGCCCAAGCCCAAACCTGAGCCCTCTCCCGAGCCTTCTCCGACGCCCGCGACACCGGCGCCAGCCGCCACGCCCACCCCTGCGGCCACGCAGGACCCGCCCGGTAAATCGGACCGATGACGCGCCCGGTGCTGCGTGCACTCGGCGCCACCGCGGCCCTGGGCGCGGCCGGTTTCGGGTGGGGGCTGATCGAGGCGGCGCTGTTCACCGTCCGCCGGGTGGACCTGGACATCCTGCCCCCTGGGGGCAGATCGATCAGGATCCTGCACGTCTCCGACGTCCACCTCACCACGAGCCAGCACTTCAAGCTGGATTTCGTACGGTCGATGGCGGCCCTCGAGCCGGATCTCGTGGTCAACACCGGCGACAACATCGCCCAGGCCGAGGCGATCTTCCCCCTGCTCGCCGCGTGGAACAAGCTCCGGCTGGTGCCGGGCGTGTTTGTGTTCGGCTCCAACGACTACTACTCTCCGCACTTCCGCAATCCGCTGCGCTACCTCGTGCACGGCAAGTCGGAGTCAGAGGGCCGGTCGCGCCCCACCCTGCCTTGGGAGAAGCTGCGTGACGGCATGACCAGGCACGGCTGGGTAGATCTCACCCACCGTCGCGCCGCACTGGAGGTCAACGGCTACCGCCTCGCGTTCCGGGGCGTCGACGACGCCCACCTCGGCCGCGACGACTACGCTGCCGTGGCGGGACCGCCGGACCCGGAGGCCCACCTCAACATCGGCGTCACGCACGCGCCCTACCTGCGGCTCCTGGACGCGATGACCGCCGACGGCATGGACCTGATCTTCGCGGGCCACACCCACGGCGGCCAGGTGACCGTCCCCGGCTACGGCGCGCTGGTGACCAACTGCGACCTCGACCCCGCGCGGGTCAAGGGCCTGTCCACCCACACCGCCGGCGGTCGCACCGCCCACCTCCACGTGTCGGCGGGCGTGGGCACCTCCCCGTACGCCCCCTACCGGTTCGCCTGCAGGCCGGAGGTCACCCTCCTGACGCTCCGTCCGGTTTCGCGGTGACGACGCCGATGGGCTAGTATCTCGGTTGGCCCTCTGGGCCATCGGGGTGTGGCGCAGCTTGGTAGCGCGCGTTGTTCGGGACGACGAGGCCGCAGGTTCAAATCCTGTCACCCCGACGCAGGTCGAGAGAAATGGGCAAGCGCCCACAGCTCTCGACTTTTTGTTGCCCATGGTCTCGGCGCTTGTCCATTTCCGAGGCCAAGGAGGGGGTTGGAGGGACGAAGTCCCGGAACACCCCGACGCAGGTCGAGAGAAATGGGCAAGCGCCCACAGCTCTCGACTTTTTGTTGCCCATGGTCTCGGCGCTTGTCCATTTCCGAGGCCAAGGAGGGGGTTGGAGGGACGAAGTCCCGGAACACCCCGACGCAGGTCGAGAGAAATGGGCAAGCGCCCACAGCTCTCGACTTTTTGTTGCCCATGGTCTCGGCGCTTGTCCATTTCCGAGGCCAAGGAGGGGGTTGGAGGGACGAAGTCCCGGAACACCCCGACGCAGGTCGAGAGAAATGGGCAAGCGCCCACAGCTCTCGGTCTTTTCGTCTTTACGGTCAACGGTGAGCTCGCGTCCGTCTGGGCGCGGGATCCTGCCGCGGCGCCCCTCTCCGCCCCGACGCCCCGCCCGGCCCCGCCGGGCCTAAGCTGGTGGACACCTCACGGACGGAGCCGACGATGACCTGGACGCCCCTGCGCACCACTCACTACATCGATGGGCGTTTCAGCACCGACCAGCCCACCCTCGTCGTGGAGAACCCGGCAACCGGCGAGGCACTGGCCACGGTGGCCGATGCCGGGCCCGAGGTGGCGATGGCCTGCCTGGACGCCGCCGTCGACGCCGCCGCCGGCTGGGCCGCCACCGAGCCACGGTTCCGCGGAGAGCTGCTGCGCGCAGCCTGGGAGCGGATCCTGGAGCGCGCGGACGAGTTCGCCGAGACCATGACCCGGGAGATGGGCAAGCCCTTCGCCGAGGCGCGAGGCGAGGTCACGTACGGCGCCGAGTTCCTGCGCTGGTTCGCCGAGGAGACCCCCCGGATCCACGGGCGCTACACCGTCGCGCCCGTCGGCGGGCAGCGGCTGCTCACCACGAAGCAACCAGTCGGGCCGGTCCTCGCGATCACGCCGTGGAACTTCCCGTTGGCCATGGCCACGCGCAAGCTGGGGCCGGCCCTGGCCGCCGGCTGCACCGCGGTCCTCAAGCCCGCCCAGCTGACGCCGCTCACCTCGCTGCTGCTCATGGACGTCTTCGACGAGGTGGGCGTCCCCGCGGGCGTGGTGAACTGCTTCGTGTCGTCGTCGGCCTCCGCGACAACAGGTCCCCTGATCGCCGACCGACGGCTGCGCAAGCTCACCTTCACCGGCTCGACATCCGTCGGAGTCACGCTGCTCGAGCAGGCCTCCGCCAACGTGCTCAAGACCTCCATGGAGCTGGGCGGCAACGCCCCGTTCCTGGTCCTGCCCAGCGCGGACGTGGACCGCGCCGTCGAGGGGGCGTTGGTGGCGAAGATGCGTAACATCGGGCAGGCCTGCACGGCTGCCAACCGGCTGATCGTGCACCGCAGCCTCGTCGAGGAGTTCACCGAGAAGCTCGCCGCGCGCGTGGGCGCGATGAAGGTGGGTGACGGCATGGCCGAGGGAGTCGAGGTGGGACCGCTGGTGTCCGCGTCGGCGCTGGACGACGTCGAGGCGATGGTTCGTGAGGCCGTGGCCGACGGGGCCCGCGTGGTCGTCGGCGGCTCGCGGGGCGAGGGCCCGGGCCACTTCATGCAGCCCACCGTCCTGGCCGACGTGGACCCGTCGTCGCGCTGTTTCCGCCAGGAGATCTTCGGGCCCGTCGCCCCCATCGTGGCCGTGGACTCGGTCGACGAGGCGGTCGCGCTGGCCAACGACACCGACTACGGGCTCATGAGCTACGTCTTCGCCGAGGACCTCACGGAGGCCATCACGACGGCCGAGCGACTGGAGTCCGGCATGGTGGGGCTCAATTCCGGGCTGGTGTCCAACCCGGCCGCCCCGTTCGGCGGTGTGAAGAGTTCCGGCCTGGGGCGCGAAGGTGGCCCCGAGGGGATCGAGGAGTTCCTCGAGATCAAGTACATCGGGATGTCGCTGGGGTAGCGCCGGGGTGGCCCGGCGGGTCAGTAGTCGGCCGCCCGTCCGGTGTCATCAAGGCAGCGGAGCCCGGGCACTCCGGCCGGCACGTCGTTCTGGGCCAGGTCCCGGCACGGGATCGCGTCCTGGAACGCCACGATGTACTGCCACCGTCGCTCCGTGATGCCCCAGATGGTGAGGCTGTCACCGCATGTGGTCTCCTCGTCACCGAAGACGAACCCGTCGCGGTGCACCGCCCTGACATCCACCCGCGAGGTGACGCACCCCGTCTCGTCGGCATAGCCCAACCGCACAGCCAGGAAGTCCCGGAACGAGGCAGGCAGCTCCGCGTGCTCTCGCGCCTCCTCGGGTGTGGTGACCGCTGCCCCGACCTCCGCCCACGGACCGCCCTCCGGTGAGGGCTGCGGCACCGGGGTCAGAGCCGTGGTGGGGGCCAGTTCGAGTGACGGCTCCGGCTGGGGATCGGGAGCCTCCGACTCCGCCGGGAGCGGCGAGCTTGACGACGGACCCACCGAGGCCGTGGCCGGCGGCGGCGCCGATGGCGCGGGGGCGACGTCCGCAGCGGCCCCGCAGGACCCCAGCGTCAGCGCGACGGCCAGCACGCCACCTGTCAGCATCACATTCCGCACGGCACCGACGCTACCAGGGGTCCACGCGTCCACCCGAAGTTGGCACGGGCACCCGGGGCGGCGGGCTACCGTGGAGGCGGACAGCGCTCAAGGACGACGCGGCTGTCCGAGGCAAGTGTCGCACCGAGGAGACCCATGTCAACCGCTACCGAGATCCGCCAGATGACCCGAACCGACCTCCCCTCCACGGGCATGGCCCCGTCGCACCCGAGGCTGCTCGCATGGCTCGACGAGGTCGTCGCGTTGTGCAGGCCGGACGCCGTCCACTACTGCGACGGCTCGGATGTCGAGTACGACGCGCTGGTGCGCGAACTCGAGGCCAAGGGCACGATCATCCGGCTCAACGACACGCTGAAGCCCCACTCAATCCTGGCGCGCACCGACCCCGACGACGTGGCCCGGGTGGAGGACCAGACGTTCATCTGCTCCAAGGACGAGCGCAACGCCGGGCCCACGAACAACTGGATGGACCCGGACCAGATGAAGCGGGTGATGACGCCCCTGTTCGACGGGTGCATGTCCGGCCGGACCATGTACGTGATGCCGTTCTGCATGGGCAGCCTGGATGCCGACGACCCGAAGTACGGCGTCGAGGTGTCCGACTCCGCCTACGTCGCCCTGTCGATGAAGATCATGACGCGCATGGGCGCCGAGACCCTGGCCAGGATGGAGGAGACCGACGCGGACTTCGTGCCGGCGCTGCACTCCGTCGGGATGCCGCTGGCCGAGGGCCAGGAGGACGTGCCGTGGCCGTGCAACGAGAGCAAGTACATCGTCCACTTCACCGACGAGCGCGTCATCTGGTCCTACGGGTCCGGCTACGGCGGCAACTCGCTGCTGGGCAAGAAGTGCTACGCGCTGCGGATCGCCTCCGTCATGGCCCGCGATGAGGGCTGGCTGGCCGAGCACATGCTGATCCTCAAGCTGATCTCCCCCGAGGGGCGTCAGTACCACGTGGCGGCGGCGTTCCCGTCGGCCTGCGGGAAGACCAACCTGGCGATGCTGGAGCCCACGATCCCGGGCTGGACCGTCGAGACCCTGGGCGACGACATCGCCTGGCTGCGCTTCGGAGCGGACGGCCGCCTGTACGCCACCAATCCGGAGACGGGATTCTTCGGTGTGGCGCCGGGCACCAGCTACGAGACCAATCCCAACGCCATGCGCTCGATCGAGGCGGGCAACACGATCTTCACCAACGTCGCCCTGACTCCCGACGGCGACGTGTGGTGGGAGGGCATGACACCCCAGAAGCCGGAGTCGCTCATCGACTGGAAGGGCCGCGAGTGGCGGGGCGCCACCGGCCCCGTGGGCGGCCGGCCCGACGAGAAGGCCGCGCATCCCAACAGCCGGTTCTGCACCCCGATCGACCAGTGCCCCATCCTGTCGGAGGACTACTACTCGCCGCACGGGGTCCCCCTGGACGCGATCATCTTCGGCGGCCGGCGGGAGAACACCATCCCGTTGGTGATGCAGTCGAGGACCTGGCAGCACGGCGTGTTCATGGGCGCCACGTGCTCGTCGGAGACGACGGCCGCAGCCTCCGGCGCCGTCGGGGTGCTGCGCCGGGATCCCATGGCCATGCTCCCGTTCATCGGCTACCACGTGGCTGACTACGTGCAGCACTGGATCAACATCGGCAGGACCGCCCAGGCGGACAAGCTGCCGAAGATCTTCTACGTCAACTGGTTCCGCCGCGACGCCGACGGCCGCTTCATGTGGCCCGGTTTCGGCGAGAATTCCCGCGTGCTCAAGTGGATCGCGCAGCGCGTCGACGGGCTGGCCGACGCGGTGGAGACGCCCATCGGGTTCGTGCCGGCTGAGGGCAGCCTCGACGTGGAGGGGCTGGACATCGACGCCCGCGATCTCAGCGACGTGGTGTCCTTCAAGGACAACGAATGGCGCGACGAGGTGCCTCGCATCGGGCGCTGGTTCGACACCTTCGGATGGCGGCTCCCGCGCGAAATCGTCGACGAGCTGCGCACGCTGGAGCGGGCGCTCGGCCGGTCGTCGACGGATACCTGACCCCTGGCGTCAGTCCACGCGTCCCAGGATCAGCCCGGGGAGCTCGGGGACCTCGTCGGCATAGTCGACGGCGCCCTCCAGCGCGTCGAGTGCTCGGTCGAAGCGCTCGGGAGTGGCCGTGTGGAGGGTGAACAGCGGCTGTCCGGCAGTCACCGCGTCGCCCGGCTTGGCGTGCATCTCGACCCCAGCCACGGCCTGGACGTCGTCCTCCTTCCTGGCTCGCCCGGCACCGAGGCGCCACGCGGCCACCCCGACGGCGAAGGCGTCCATCCTGGTGAGGTACCCGGCGCGGCCGGCCGTCACGGTGTGCTGATGGGTCGCCACCGGCAGCGACGCGTCAGGGTCTCCGCCCTGGGCGGCGATCATCCGGCGCCACACGTCCATCGCCCGACCGTCCTGCAGCGCCGGTGCCGGGTCCACGCCCGGCCGTCCGGCTGCGGTCAGCATCTCCCTGGCCAGCGCCACCGTCAACTCGACCACATCGGCTGGACCACCCCCGGCGAGGACCTCGACGGACTCGCGCACCTCGAGCGCGTTGCCTGCGGTGAGCCCCAGTGGCGTGTCCATGCCCGTGAGCAGCGCGACGGTGGTGACGCCGGCGTCCTTGCCCAGGTCCACCATGGTGCGGGCGAGCTCCTCGGCCTGGTCGAACGACTTCATGAACGCGCCGGAGCCCACCTTGACGTCGAGGACCAGCGCCCCCGTGCCCTCGGCGATCTTCTTGCTCATGATGGAACTCGCGATCAGCGGGATGGCCTCGACGGTGCCCGTGGTGTCGCGGAGGGCGTAGAGCTTCTTGTCCGCGGGGGCCAGGCCGGAGCCCGCCGCGCAGATGACCGCGCCGACGTCCTCGAGCTGACGGAAGATCTCCTCGTTGGTCAATGCCGCGCGCCACCCGGGGATGGCCTCGAGCTTGTCCAGCGTGCCGCCGGTGTGGCCAAGGCCACGCCCCGACAGCTGCGGGACCGCCACGTCGAACACCGCGACGAGGGGGGCCAGCGGGAGGGTGATCTTGTCCCCCACGCCGCCCGTGGAGTGCTTGTCCGCCGTCGGCCTGCTGAGCGTGGAGAAGTCCATCCGCTCCCCGGAGGCGATCATCGCGGCGGTCCAGCGGGCGATCTCGTCGCGATCCATGCCCTTGAGGAGGATGGCCATGGCCAGCGCCGACATCTGATAGTCGGCCACCCGGCCCGTGGTGTAGGCGTCGACCACCCAGTCGATCTCGTCCGGGCTCAGCCTGCCCCCGTCGCGCTTGGTGCGAATGAGGTCAACCACGTCCATGCTCATGCTCCCAGGCTAGTGGTCATCCCCGTGAGCGGCGCGAGGTCACCGCCTCCCCCTCCGGGCACGACACGCCGACGAAGCCGTCCCCCGTCGGCCCTGGGGACCCCCATGTGCGGGAAGAGCGCACTTTGGTGCCCCGGCCAGGATCTGGCAGGATCGAAGCTCTCCACCCCACGCCGCGACGTAGCCCTGCGCGCGATGGGGCCCTCCTGCCCGACGGAAGTTCTCATGTCCAAGGAAGTCCTGCGCGCCCGTTGGGGCGTCATTCTGCTGTTCTGGCTCAACGGCGTCGCCTGGTCCTCCATCCTGCCGCGCTACCCCGAGATCAAGGTTGCGCTGGAGGCGTCCAACACCGCATTCGGCCTGGCCGTGGGACTGGGACCTGTGGGTGGGCTCGTCGCCGGCCTCTTCACCGCCCGCCTGGTGCGCCGGTTCAGCTCGGCCTCCGTGGCCACCGTGACGCTCATCACGGGCATCGCGACCCTCAACCTCATCGCCTTCGCGCCGCACATCGCCGTGTTCTCCGCCGCCCTCGCCTTCATGGCGGCCATGGACGCCGTCACGGACATCTCGATGAACGCCCATGGCCTCCGCGTGCAGAAGCTGTACGGCCGCAGCATCCTCAACTCGTTCCACGGCTGGTGGTCCATCGGCGCGGTGTGCGGCGGCTTCCTCGGCTCGGTCGCCGCGCAGATCGACATGGCGCTGTGGCTGCAGGCCATCATCGCGACCGTCGTGTTCGGCTTCATCGCGCTGTTCGCCCGCACACTGCTCCTCCCGGGCAGAGACCAGGAGCCGTTGAGCGAGGCGGCCGCTACGGAGGTGCGCCCGAGCCGCCGGATCCCTGCCTCCATGTGGCTGCGGCTCATCGCGCTGGGCCTCCTCGGTGCCTCCGTCGGCCTAGTCGAGGACAGCGCCGCGTCGTGGGGTGCCATCTACATGGACGGCATGTTCGACGTCATCCCGTTCGTGGCGGGCCTCGCCTTCGTCGCACTGCAGCTGGCCCAGATGATCGGCCGGTTCACCGGCGACGCCCTGGTCAACCGGATCGGCGCCCGCCCCGCGGTGACCTGGGGTGTGAGTGTCGCGGCCCTGGGCATGGGGATGGCGGTTGCGTTCCCGCACCCGGCCACCACCATCATCGGCTTCGCGTGCGCCGGCTGGGGCATCGCGACGGGGATCCCGTCGGCCATGCACGCCGCCGACGAGCTTCCCGGCATGGCGCACGGCTCCGGCCTGACGTTCGTGACGTGGCTGATGCGGCTCGGCTTCTTCGCGGGCCCGCCGCTGATCGGCCTGGTCGGCGACCTCGTCAGCCTGCGCTGGGCGCTCATCGTGGTGCCCACCACCGCGCTGGTGGCGCTGGCCCTCACGCCCGCCCTCACGCCGCCGCGGAACGCCCGCCCCGCCGTCGTCCGAGGTGATTGACTGGGGCACATGACCTTCTGGCTGCCCTCCCCCCGCACCCCGGACCCGATGGACGCCCCGCCGCTGAGGTGGGGCATGCTCGGCACCGGATGGATCGCTGAGCGCTTCGTCGAGGCCTTGCACACGCACACCCGGCAGCGGGTGGTGGTGGTCGGCTCCCGCACATCCGAAAAAGGCGCCGAGTTCGCTTCCCGGCACGGCATCGAGCGCAGCCTCGTGGGCTACGAGGCGGTGGCGGCGGACCCGACGGTGGACATCGTCTACGTGGCCACGCCGCACAGCGAGCACCGCGACAACGCGCTCCTCGCGATCGCGGCCGGCAAGCACGTCCTCATCGAGAAGGCCTTCACCCGTAACCTGGGCGAGGCCACCGAGGTGGTGGACGCGGCCCGCGCCGCGGGGGTCGCGGCGATGGAGGCCATGTGGACGCGCTTCCTTCCGCACATGGATGTGGTGCGCCAGGTCCTGGCCGACGGCGCACTCGGCGAGATCGAGACCGCGTTCGCCGACCACGGGCAGTGGTTCCCCAAGGACCCGGACTTCCGCCTCTTCGACCCGGCCAAGGCCGGCGGAGCCATGCTGGACCTCGGGGTGTACCCGGTGAGCTTCGCACACTTCGCCCTCGGCACCCCCGGCGCGGCCCTGGCGACGGGCACCAGGGCCTTTACCGGCGTTGACCGGCAGATCTCGGCCGTGCTGACGGGATTCGAGCGGCACCCGATGGCTCACGGGATCGTGACGACGACGCTGGCCGCCCTGACCCCCACGCTCGCGTTCGTCGCGGGCGACGAGGCCCGCCTGGAGATCCCCGGCCCCTTCTACGGGCCGCAGCCGGTCACGGTGACCCGCCGCGACGGTGAACGCACCTCATCCGAGGCGGGGCCGATCCCAGCGCACGAGGGGTTGTGCTACCAGGCGGCGCACCTCGCCGCCCTGATCACGGAGGGGCGGCTCGAGTCCGAGATCCTGCCGCTCGACGAGACCTTGGCCGTCATGGCGACGATGGACGAGCTGCGCCGCCAGGTGGGCGTCTCGCTGCCGGGCGAGGTCCTTTAGGCGAGAAGCCCCGTGAAGGCGACGCGCCGGCCGCCCGGGCCTTTGCGTTCCGGTGTGGTTCACTACCGAACGAGTCGTTTTTCTTCCGGTTCCGCGCACCTGACCGGCCTAATTGGTTCAGATGGGCGGGGCCGGAGATGGCACTGTTGGGTACAGGCCCGCGGACAGAGTCGCCGGGGCGCAAGGAGACCGATGTTCACCATCCCCACGCCGTGGTACGACGCGTACGTGTTCGACCTCGACGGCACGATCTACCTCGGCGACGACCTCCTCCAGGGAGCGCAAACGCTGATCGAGGGGGTCCGCGCGGAGGGCAAGGTGGTGAAGTTCCTCTCCAACAACCCCACCAAGGACCCCCGGCAGTACCAGGCCAAGCTGGAGGCGCTCGGGCTGCCGACGCCGCTGGAGGACATCGCCAACACCGTCGTCACCACCACGCGCTGGCTGCTCGACCATCAGCCGGAGGCGGCGCTGTTCGTCGTGGGCGAGGAGCCGCTCAAGCGGTCGCTGCGCGCGGCCGGATTCCGGCTGACCGAGGATCCGGCGGAGATCGACGTGGTGGTCGCGTCGTACGACCGCACCTTCGACTACCGCAAGTTGCAGATCGCCTTCGACGCGCTGTGGTTCCACAAGCGCGCGATCCTCATCCAGACCAACCCGGACCGGTTCTGCCCGTTTCCGGGGGGTCGCGGAGAGCCTGACTGCGCGGCGATCACCGCCGCGATCGAGGCGTGCACGGGCGTCACGTGCAGCGTGAGCCTGGGCAAGCCGTCGCCGGTGATGCTGGAGGCCGCGCTGGGCGGGCTCGGCCTCGACCTCTCGCGCTGCCTGATGGTGGGCGATCGCCTGCACACCGACATCCAGATGGCCGTCGACGCCGGCATGGCATCAGCCCTGGTGCTGACGGGCGAATCGACACTCGAGGATGTCGCGGCGCTGCCAGAGGACAAGCGCCCCACGTACGTCGTCGAGCGCATCGACCTGCTCCTTCCAGAGCCCGGCCCGCGCGGCTAATCCAGGATGAGCTCGGGGTAGACCGGCTGCCACATGCGGTCGAACACGTCCTGCACCGGATTGTCCAACTCCACGCCCGCGACGCCGTCCTCAGCGGCCGCCCGCGCCACCGCGATCGCCACCGTGGCCGAGACGCGACGGAGCTCGCCGATCCGCGGGAGCAGCGGCGCGCCCATCGTACGCAGGCTGACCAGCGACGCCACCGCCCTGGCGGCCGCCGCGATCATCCGGTCCGTCACCCTGCTCGCCTGGCACACCGCGACCCCAAGACCCAGCCCGGGGAAGACCAGCGCGTTGTTGGCCTGCGCGACGTCGAACGTGACGTCCCCGCGGGTCACCGGATCGAACGGCGAACCCGTCGCGATCAGCGCCGCGCCGTCGGTCCACTCCAGGAGGTCCGCGGGCGTCGCCTCGGCCAGCGTGGTGGGGTTGGACAGCGGCAGGATGATCGGCCGGCGCACATGGCCCGCCAGGCCCCGGATCATGGGCTCGGTGAAGGTGCCCGGCTGGCCCGACGTGCCGATCAGGATGGTGGGGCGGACGTTGCGCACGACGTCGGCGAGGCTGACACGGCCGTGGTCATCGAGTTCCCAGCCGGCCACCTCGTCGGGCCTGCGGGCATACGGGCGCTGGAAGTCGCGCACGCCCGCGGAGTCCTCCAGGATGAGCCCGCGGCTGTTGAGGCACCAGAACGTGTTGTGGGCCTCCGCGTCCGACAGGCCCTCGTCGAGCATCATGTCGCGGAACAGGTCCGCGATGCCGATGCCCGCGGTGCCCGCCCCGTAGATGACGATCCGCTGGTCGCGCAGCCGCTCCCCCAGGCCCTTGATGGCCGCGAGCGCGGCCGCGCTGACGACGGCGGCCGTGCCCTGGACGTCATCGTTGAACGTGCAGACGCGCTCGCGGTAGCGGGTGAGGATGGTGTGAGCGTTGGCGGCGCCGAAGTCCTCCCAGTGGATCATCGCGTGCGGGTAGAGCTTCTGCGCGGCCACGACGAATGCCTCGATGAAGTCGTCGTACCGCTTGCCGCGCACCCGCGCGTGCCGGAGCCCCGGGTACAGGTCGTCGTTGAGGAGGCCGAGGTTGTCGGTGCCGACGTCGAGGCCGACGGCGAGCATCCGGTCCGGGTCCACCCCTGCGCCGGCGGTGTACAGGCTCTTCTTGCCGTGGCAGATCTGGATGCCGCCCACGCCCTGGTCGCCGATGCCGAGGATGCCCTCGGAGTCGGTGACGATGATGATGTCCACATCGTCAGGGTCGCGGTTGCTCGCCAGCAGCGACTGCTCGATGGCATCGGGCGCATCGATGGACAGGAAGACGCCCGTCAGGCGGGTGAACTGGTGGCTGAACTGCGCGATCGCGTCGCCGATGGTGGGCGTGTACACGATCGGCATGATCTCTTCGAGGTGCTCGCTGAGCAGCCGGTAGAACAGCACCGTATTGCGGTCGCGCAGCGCGGTCAGGCGACGGAACTTCGCCATGGGTGTACGCGCGTCGAGGAACTGCTCGTAGGCGCGGTGCAGCTGGGCGTCGATCGGCGTGATGCCGGTGGGGAGCAGGCCCACGAGGCCGAGCTCCTCGCGTTCCTCCAGGGTGAAGGCGGTGCCCCGGTTGAGCCGGGGGGTCCACAGGATGTCGCCTCCGCGGATGTTGACCTTCACGCGGGAGCCGTGATTGCCGGGGAGGACCTCGTAACGACGTTGTTCGGGCACTGACCCAACCTACCGCGAGCGGACGGCCCGCCGAAAGCTGCGGACCGATCAGCCGTCGGACTCGGTCAGCCTCCGCACGGCCCAGTCCACGGCCTCCGACAGTTCGCGGACATGCTGGTCGTCGTCGAACACCCTCATGAGGCGGCACGTCCGCTGCTGGGATTCGGTCATCCCCTGGGCCACGAAGGCCACCCCGCGGGCCTTGAGCTGCCGGCCCACCGCCTTGATCGCGTCGGCGCCGGAGGCGTCGAGGATGGTCATCCGATGGCAACGCAGGATCACGGCGCCGACCTCGTCCTCGACGGCGGTGACCTCGTCGACGAATCGACGGGCATTGCCGTAGAACAGAGCCCCGTCCACGCGGAAGATCGCGAGCTGTGTGCGGAGGTGCTCATGTTCCGGCCGAAGGTCCACGTCGCCCTCGCGAGTGTTGGTGGGCAGCCGCTGACGCGCGACGACGGAGTAGGAGGCCATGTGGCGCAGGCTCATCAGCGCTGCCATACCGATGCCCAGGAGCACGGCCGCAACCAGATCGAGAAGGATGGTGGCGCCCAGCGTGAGCCAGAAGGTGTTGCGGTCCGCCCGGGTGACCGCGCTGAGGGTGCGCACAAGGCCGAGATTGATCATCCGGCCGGCAGTGACCAGCAACACGCCTCCCAACGCCGCCATCGGAATCAGCGACACCAGCGGCGCCAGCAGCAGCATGACGACCAACAGGACCACCGCGTGCGAGACCGACGCCAGCCGCGTCCTCGCGCCCGAACGGACGCTGACGGCGGTGCGGGCGATCGCGCCGGTGGCAGGCAGGCCGCCGAAGAGGCCGGACGCCACGTTGGCGAGCCCCTGGCCCATGAGTTCCCGGTCCGGGCTGGTCTGAGTGAGGTCGGATCGCATCCCGTCGGCCACGCGCGCGGACAGCAACGACTCGAGTGCCGCAAGGGCCGCCACGGCAAACGCCGGCGCGATCAGGTCCTGGAGGAGCGCTGCGTCGAACAGCGGCAATGTGGGCATCGGCAGGCCTGTGGGGAGGGCCCCGATCCGAAGGACGTCCGCACCGCTCAGTTCCACCGCGATGGTGGCCACGACGATCGCGATGAGCGAGAGGGGAAGACGCCGGAAGAATCGGTGCCCCATCAGATGGACGGCGATCACACCCACCGTCACCAGGAGCGGCTGCCAGGCGCTGGTCCAGTCCGTGGAGCCCAGCGTGAGCCACGACGAGACCAGTGTGGACTCAGCCTCCGCCCGCTCGGTTCCCAGGACGAGCGGGATCTGCTGCAGTGCGATGATGACGCCGATGCCGATGGTGAACCCCTCCACCACGGAAAGGGGTATGAACTCCACCGAGCGCCCCACCGCTGTCAGGGCCATCGCCACGACGATGACGCCGGCCATGATGGCCAGCAAGGGAACGGTCTCGACGCCGTGCTTGGCGATCACCGGCAGCAGCACCACCGTCATGGCACCGGTGGGGCCCGAGACCTGCAGGTGGCTACCCCCGAAAATCGCCGCGACGAGGCCCGCGATGATCGCGGTGACCAGCCCTGCGGCCGCGCCCGCTCCCGAGGCGACGCCGAAGCCGAGCGCCAGGGGCAGCGCGACGATACCCACGGTGATCCCCGCGAGCAGGTCCTTGCCCCAGGACGAGCGCAGGCCGGCGTAGTCCTTCGGCGTGGGCCACAACCCGGCGAAGCTCACCAGGTGGCTGCCGACGAGAGCGCGGTACCGCTCCACCTGTTCTCTGGGTGTGAGCCGCTGCGCTTCGATCCTGAAATCCCTGTTGCCCACCACTCACCTCTCCGGGGACAGGGTACGCCTGGGCCCCGGGACCGGGCCTCCGGGGCCACCCTGTGAGCCGGCGATCCTCATGTCGATTGCTCCTGCACCACTCCCCGTTCAGCGCAGGAACAGGGCCTTCAGACGCAGGGTGGCCGCCGTCGTCCCTACCCCGATCATCACCGCGAAATAGGCCAGGTGCCCCCAGATCGACGGCCGGATCAGGCCGGTGGTCAGCTGCCGCACCATGTCCACGGCATGCCACAGCGGCATGGCCATGATCACCCATTGCACGGACTCGGGGTACACGTCGATGGGGAAGAAGGTGGCCGACAACAGGAACATCGGCAGCATCACGAAATAGACGGCGTCCAGGTGCTGGAACGACGTCATGAAGCTGGTGGCAGCCAGCCCCACGGCCGCGAACCCGAACGCCACCATCAACGCCGCCGGGATGGCCAGCACCGCCGTCCAGGACAGGTTCAGCCCGAGCGCCGTCGTCACCACCATGAACCCACACGCGTACAGCAGCCCTCGGAACAGCGCCATGATGATCTCACCCAACGCCACGTCCATGGGGCCGAGCGACGTGGACAGCATCTGGTCGTAGATCTTGCCGTAGCGCATGCGGAAGAAGACGTTCATCGTCGAGTCGTAGATGGCGCCGTTCATGGCCGAGACCGCCATCAACGCGGGGGCGATGTAGGCGGCGTAGGCGACGTCGCGGCCGTAGAACGCCACCGTGCCGATGAGTGCACCGAGCCCCAGACCCATCGAGAGGAGGTAGAACACCGGCTCGAAGAAGCCCGTCAGGATGATCAGCCAGTTGTTGCGGGCGATCACCCTCATTCCGCGCGCCACCACAGAGCGCGTGTTGCCCCCGTAGAGGCCGGCGAGGAACGCCGGCACGCGCGGAGCGGGAGCCTGAATGGGAGATGTCATTCGTCGAGCCTCCGCCGGAACGTGCGGATGGACAGCCATCCGCAGACCACCGCGAGCAGGGCGAGGAACCCGACGTGCACCGTGGCCATCAGCAGGCTCAGTGGCTGCCCGTACATGGCCCAGCGCCCCAGCTCGGCCGCGTGCCACAGCGGCGAGATCCACCCGATGGGCTGGAGGTAGCCTGGCAACGTCTCGAGCGGGAAGTAGGTGCCGGAGAACAGGGTGAGCGGCACGACGACGAACCGCTCGATGAAGGACAACTGTCCGCGGTCATCCTTCTGGGTGGCCACCCACGCCATCACCGCGAACCCCACGGCCACCGACAGGAGCAGCCCGACGGGGAGCAGCGCCAGGGCCCGCAGCGGCCCCGCGATCCCGAACAGCACCAGCGCGGTGAGATAGAAGCCCAGCACCGGCAGCACCCGCAGCAGCACGGCCACCTGCACGCCCACCGCCATCTGGGCCGGACTGATGGGCGTCAGCCGCATCGCAGGGAAGGTGTTGAACCACTTGAACCCGCCGAACACCCCGTAGGTGTTCTCCTGCGAGGCCGTGAGCATCGCCGTCGACATGACCAGCGCAGGCGCGATGAACGTGAGATACGGCACGCCCCCGATGCCCTCGCCCTGATCGACGAGGACACCCAGCCCGGCGCCCAGCCCGAGCAGGTAGATCACCGGGGAGCCGATGCCGGTGACCAGCAGCGTGACGAGGTAGCGGCGCATGCGGTGCACGTGGTGCTCGACGACGGCCCACCACCCCCAGCGCGCGACCACACGGTGGTCCGAGGACATGCGGCGGTCGATGACCCCGCTACGAGGCGCGAGGTCCGCGCTCATTCGATCAGGCTCCTGCCGGTGAGTCTCAGGAACACGTCCTCCAGAGAGGAGCGCCGCACGAGCGACGTGACGGGCTCCATCCCCCGCTCGATCACGGCCTGGAGGGCGTGTTCGCCGTTGTCGGTATAGATGAGCACCCGGTCCGGCAGCACCTCCTGGCGCTCGCCGATGCCGCCTAGCACCCGGGCCGCCTCCTCGTTGCGCGAGGAGCCGAAGCGCACCTCCAGGACCTCGCGGGTGGAGTACTGGCGGATGAGCGACGGCGGGCTCCCCTCGGCGACGATGCGCCCCTTGTCGATCACGACGAGGCGATCACACAGCTGCTCGGCCTCGTCCATGAAGTGCGTGGTGACCACGAGCGTGACCCCCTCCTCCTTGAGCCGGAACAGGCGGTCCCACAGCACGTGACGCGCCTGGGGATCCAGGCCTGTCGTCGGCTCGTCCAGGAGCATGATCTTCGGGTTGTTGATCAGGCCGCGCGCGATGGTGAGGCGGCGCTTCATGCCGCCCGAGAGGCCGTCGACGCGGGCCAGGCGCTTGTCGCGGAGCTGGGCGAAGTCCAGCAGCTCCTCTGCCCGCTGCCTGACGTAGGCGCGGGGAAGGCCGAAGTAGCGGCCGTAGACGGTGAGGTTGTCGATCACCCTGAGCTCCTCGTCGAGGAGGTCCCCCTGGGGGACGATGCCCAGCTGCGCCCGGATCTGCGGGCCGTGGTGGTTGGTGTCCAGTCCGAGGACGGTGAGCTCGCCGGCGGTGCGGGTGGAGGTGGCCGCGATCATCCGCATGGTGGTGGACTTGCCCGCCCCGTTGGGACCGAGGAAGCCGAACGACTCCCCCGGCGCGATGTCGAAGCTGATCCCGTCCACAGCGGTGAGGGTGCCGTAGCGCTTGGTCAGCGCGCGGGCGGTGATCACTGGCTCAGTCACCCGCGACACATTACGACACCCCACCGACGATTCACACGGCCTCAGCCCCGGGTGCACAAGGCGGCGACGCAGGGCTGGGCCGCCGTCGGCGCACCTGGCGGAAAATCAGGTCTCCGCCAGGTGGGCCGACGGACTCGTGTCACTTGCGCGAACGGTTGCCCGACGTGCGGGTGACCTGAACGATGGTCGGGCGGGGCACGGCGACCTTGTCACCCACCTGGACCGGGCCGCCGGCGGGCAGCTGATCGGGGAAATACGACGTGTGGGCGTCCCACTCGCCGTCCTCGCCGGGGTGCTGCACTGCGATGAACACCGACTGGTCCTTGTCGTGGATGACCGGTCCGCAGGTCTCGGCGTCGACGGGTACGCCCAGGAACTGCTGCACGCGCCCGCGCTCCGGGCCCGTGAGGGTCACCTTGTGCAGGGCGTCGCTGAGGCCGATGGTGCCGGGCTGGCCGTCGGTCGAGATCCAGAGGGTGCCCTCGGAGTCGAACGCCAGGTTGTCCGGGCAGCTGATCGGCGAGACCTTGTCGGCGGGGAAGCCGGCGAAGTAGGCCGACGTCGAGGAGGCCGGATCTCCACACAGGAGCAGGATGCTCCAGGCGAAGGTCGTCGCCGCGGCGTCGTTTCCTGCCTCGGTCATCTCGACGACGTGGCCGTCGCGGTTGGGGGCGACGGGGTTGGCCTCGTCGACGGCGCTGGTGACGCCGCGCCGGCTGTTGTTCGTCAACGCGAGGTACACCTTGCCGGTGAGCGGGTTGGGCTCCATGTCCTCGGGGCGGTCCATCGGGGTGGCACCCACGCGATCCGCGGCGAGGCGCGTGTAGACGAGCACCTCCTCGACGGTCATGCCGTCCACGAGGGACGTGGTGCCCCGCACGAGGGGAATCCACTCCCCCGTGCCGTCGAAGGCGCCGTCGGCGGGGAGGGTGCCATCCCCGGTGATCTGCGCCTGAGGCGAGTTGCCGGAGTACTTGGCCACGTAGAGCGTGCCGTCCTGCAGGAGCGTCAGGTTGTGCGCCTTGTCGCCCTCGCGGTACTTGGCCGAGGAGACGAACTTGTAGACGTAGTCGTTGCGCTCGTCGTCGCCCATGTAGACCACGGCGTGGCCGGACTTGGAGATCGCGACGGTGCCGGCCTCGTGCTTGAAGCGTCCGAGGGCGGTGTGCTTGACCGGCGTCGACGTCGGATCCTCCGGGTCCACCTCGACGATCCAGCCGAATCGGTTGGCCTCGTTCGCGTAGCCAGGGGTGTTGAGGTTGAACCGGTCGTAGTAACGCTCCCACTGCCGGTTCGTCTGCCCACTGCCGATGCCGTAGCGCCCGTCCTCGGGCGACCCGGTGCCGACGAAGTACTGGTTGAAGTTCTCCTCGCCGGAGAGCACGGTGCCCCAGGGGGTGGTGCCGCCGGCGCAGTTGTTGAGGGTGCCGATCACCTTCGTGCCGGTGGGGTCGGCGTCGGTCTTCATCAGGTCCGCGCCGGCCGCCGGGCCGCTGACCGTGAACTCGGTGAAGGCGGTGATGCGGCGGTTGCGGCGCCCGCCCCTGACGTAGGTCCACACGTCGCCCTGCTTGGCGCGGGTCAGTTCCACCACGGACAGGCCGTGGGCCGCGAGTGCCGCGTCGACGATGTCCCGCTCATCGGTCCCGGGCGGGAACATGATGTTCTCGTTGGTGTACTCGTGGCTGGTCACCAGGTAGCCGGACCGGTCGTTGCGGCCGTCGGAGATGATGTTGAGGTAGTCGCAGTTGTAGCCGAACTGCTTGGCCTGCGACGCCCCGGTCTGCTTCGTGATGTCGAACTCCGGCGAGTCGGCGAACAGCGGGTCGCCCCAGCGGATGATCGGATCCCAGCGGTAGCCCTCGGGCACGGTCACGGTGTCGACCGTGCGGGCCGTCGGCCCGATCGCGGTGAAGGGGAGCTTGCCGCCGCCCTTGGGCGGGTTGCCGAAGTCTGCCGCGGCCGGCCGGGCCATCGCTCCGCCGACGACGATCGCGCCGGTCACCCCGGCACCGGCGCCGAGCGCGGCGCGGCGGGAGAACACGCCGCTGACGATGTCGCGGAAGGACTCGTTGCCGGAGGTATTGGGGGCGGGATGCGCGCAGGCGCTGCCGCACTTGAGTTCGCAGGTGACGGCTGATCGGTTACCGCGGGTGTGGCCGAGCATGGGAAGCAGGCGCTTCATGGAGGGTCTCCTCTTGGTGGTCGGTGGGTCCTGACCATCCAACGCGACCCCCCACCCCACAGCCCCCAACGTCAGGTGACCGTTCGATGAACACTCGGTGACTCACACGCCCCCTACCGGGTGGTGGAATTGAGCCGATGGATGGGCTCAATGCGCGAAACGGCCAATTCGATCGTTCAACTCAGCGCGAACCCATCCATCGGCTCAAACCCCACCCAGCCACAGGCGATGCAGAGTGGGGTCGGGAACGAGCTCGGGGTGGAAGGTGCAGGCCACGACGCTGCCCTGCCGCACCGCGACCGGCTCGTCGCCGCGCACCGCGATGACCTCCACACCAGCGCCCACCCGTTCGATCCGCGGCGCGCGGATGAACACCCCCTGCATGGTCCCCGACGACGGGGCGGCGCCCTCCCGCGGGTCGCTGGGGCGGGCAGCCGGGCCGACCAGGCTGACCTCCGCCTCACCCGAGGCCAGTTGCGCACCGAACGCGTTGCGGCGAACGGTGACGTTCAGGCCCCCGATGGTGGCGTAGCCGGCCAAGGCAGCCGGGTCGGCGACGTCGTCGGCCAGCAGGATCAGGCCGGCGCAGGTCCCGAAGACCGGAAGCCCCCGGTCGACGAAGCCGCGGATGGCGGTGAGCAGCCCGCTGGGACTGGCCAGCCGCGCGATCGCCGTCGACTCGCCGCCCGGGAGCACCAGCGCCTCGAGCCCGACGAGATCGTCGGGCTTGCGGACCGGCCTCACCGACCGCCCGAGCGACTCCAGCACGGCCGCGTGCTCCCGAACCGCTCCCTGCAGGGCGAGGATTCCGACGGTCACCAGCCGCGCTCGGCCAGCCGGTGCGGGGCCGGCACATCGGCCACATTGATGCCCACCATGGCCTCGCCCAGCCCGCGCGACGCCTCCGCGATCGCCATCGGGTCCTCGAAGTGCGCCGTCGCCTCGACGATCGCCTTCGCCCGGCGCTCGGGGTTGCCGGACTTGAAGATGCCGGAACCCACGAACACGCCGTCGGCGCCAAGCTGCATCATCATCGCGGCGTCGGCGGGCGTGGCGATGCCGCCGGCCACGAACAGCACGACGGGGAGCGCACCGTCGCGTGCGACGCGGCGCACCAGCTCGTAGGGGGCCGCGAGCTCCTTGGCCGCGACGAACAGCTCATCGTCGCACTTCGCCGCGAGGGCCCGGATCTCGCCCTTGATGGTGCGCAGGTGCTTCATGGCCTCGGACACGTCACCGGTGCCAGCCTCCCCCTTGCTGCGGATCATCGAGGCGCCCTCCGTGATCCGGCGAAGCGCCTCCCCGAGGTTCGTGGCGCCGCACACGAACGGCACCTCGAACTGCGTCTTGTCGATGTGGTTGACGAAATCCGCGGGCGACAGCACCTCGGACTCGTCGACGTAGTCCACACCCAACGCCTGCAACACCTGCGCCTCGACGAAGTGGCCGATGCGGGCCTTCGCCATCACGGGGATGGACACGGTCTCGATGATGCGGGAGATGAGGTCCGGGTCGCTCATCCGGGCGACGCCGCCCTGTGCCCGGATGTCGGCAGGTACCCGTTCCAGCGCCATCACGGCCACCGCGCCCGCATCCTCGGCGATGCGCGCCTGCTCGGGCGTGACGACGTCCATGATCACGCCGCCCTTGAGCATCTCGGCGAGTCCGGTGTTGACGAGGGCGCGCGTGGGCGCAGTGGTATCAGGTGCGGTCATGGTGACGATGATGTCCGCTCAGACTGGACCAGACAAGAGCCAGATGCCACCCATTCTGATGTACCAGAGCGTATGCTGTGCGCCATGGAGTCCGAGGCACTGACCACCCTGGCGCTCGACCGGGCGCCGGGATCGGCTCCGCTGCCGGCCCAGATCGCAGCCGGAATCCGCAGCCTGATCGCCTCAGGCGCCCTGGCAGGCGGCGACGTCCTGGCCTCCAGCCGGTCGGCCGCCGAGATCCTCTCCGTGTCCAGGGGAACCGTCAGCGCCGCCTACGATCAACTGGTCGCCGAGGGATATCTCGTGGCCCGGGACCGCTCGGGGATGCGGGTGGCCCCCAACCTCTCGACACACGCGCGCCAGGCGGCGCCGCAGAGCCGCCGCCCCCCGCATCGGCGGCCACGGCTGCAGCTGGACTTCAGCTCGGGCCACGAGACGGCCCATCCGCTGGACGACGCGGTGTGGCGGTCATCCCTCCGCGCCGCCGTCGGACCGGGAGGGCCCCTCCTGACTGAGGCCATCGCCCAGCATCTGCGTCTCATGCGCGCCATGGCCGTGGACCCGGACGCGGTGATCGTCACCGCTGGCGCGCGCTCCGGGCTGGCGCTACTGCTGGGCGTGGTGGCGCGGCGCACCGGGGCGCGGCCGCGGGTCGCCGTCGAGAGCCCCGGCTTCCCCGGCCTCCGCCGCGTGCTGGAGGTGCTGGGGGTAGAGGTGGTGCCTGTTCCTGTGGGGCCCGACGGGGTGGACACCGATGCACTCACCCGGTCCCTGCCGCTGGACCTGGTGCTCGTCACACCCAATCATCAGTTCCCGGCCGGCACCGCCCTGCACGCCGCCGGCCGGCAATCGCTCATCGGCTGGGCTTCGCGCACCGGGGTGCTGCTCGTCGAGGACGACTACGACTCCGAGTACCGCCACCTGGGCCCGCCACTACCCCCGCTGTGGAGCCTGGCGCCCGGCATCGTCGCGCATCTCGGCACGTTCGCCGCGGTCCTGGGCCGCGACGTGGCCACGGGCTACCTCGTGGCGCCGCCGTCGTGGCACGACGACCTCCTCGACGCCCAGGCTGCGCTGGGCGGAGGCGTGGCTCCCATCGTGCAGCGGGCGCTGGCGCGCTATCTCCAGGCGGGGGGTTTGAGGCGACGCCTGGCGCGCGCCCGCCGCGGCGCTGTGGCGGCGCAGGGGGAGGTGGCCGCGCGGCTGGCGGCGCTCACGGCACTCCCCCACATGGTGAGGGTCACCGACACCGGCCACCTCCTCATCCTCGAGATGCGGCGTGACGACGCGGTGCGGATCCGGGAGAACTGCCGACGCGGCGGGCTCCTGGTGGCGGACCTGGCCGACGGTTGGGCCGACAACCCGGGCCTCACGGGTCTCCTGGTCAGCTACGGCGGCCACGACGCCGACGAGGTCCGCCGGGCCTTGGCGATCATCCTCGGAGCGGCCGCCTTCGGGCAGCTCACCCCTGGATGATCCGGAACGTCACGACCTGGTCAGCGGCGGCAGCGCCACGGCGCGCGCCCGGTCCGTCTCTGCGTCGAACATGGATCGACGACCCTCAAAAGCGCGCCCGAGGGTGACCTGGTCCGCGTACTCCAGGTCTCCGCCCACGGGCAGTCCGCTGGCGGGGCGCGTGACGCGCACCCCGAAGTCGCGCAGCATGCGGCTGAGGTAGGCCGCGGTGGCCTCGCCCTGGGTGTCGGGATCCGTGGCCAGGATCACTTCCGTGACCTCGCCATCGGCGAGGCGCTGGAACAGCTCGCGCGTGTGCAGGTCCGCTGGGCCGCGACCGTCGATGGGCGAGATAGACCCACCCAGCACGTGGTAGAGCCCACGGAACTCGTTGGTGCGTTCCACGGCGACGACGTCCTTGGACTCCTCGACGACACACAGCTGCGTGCGGTCCCGACGGGGGTCCCTGCACACGCGGCACCGTTCCTCCTGCGAGATGTTGAAGCACACCTCGCAGAACCGCGAGGTCTCCTTCACCCTGCGAAGCGTGTCCGACAGTGCGTAGACGTCCTCGGCGGGGGCGTCGAGCAGGTGGAAGGCGATGCGTTGCGCGCCGCGCGGACCGATGCCGGGCAGCCTGCTCAGCTCGTCGATGAGGTCCTGAATTGGCCCTTCGTACACGGAAGTGGTCAGCCCCCGAGGCCGGGCATGGGCGGCAGCGAGGGCATGTCCGGCATGGCTGCCGCCGTGGCGGCGTCTGCAGCCGACTTCGCCGAGCGGAAGGCCGCGATGATCAGGGCGGACAGGGTTTCGGTGTCCTCCGGATCCCAGGCCTGGGCCTTGATGTCGACCTGCTCCAGATCCCCGCCGCCGGTGAGCGTCACGGACACCAGACCTCCGCCGGCCGACCCCGTGAAGGTCTTCTCCGCCAGCTCCGCCTGGGCGCGCGCCAGGTCGTCCTGCAGCTGCTGCGCCTGCTGCATCAGCGCGTTGATGTCAAAGTCACCGAACATGTGGGTTCACTCCTGGATGGGTTGAGGGCCAGCTTATGCGTGCGTCAGGACTCGTTGAGGTCCCGCACTGCGATGATCTCCGCCCCGAACGCGCTGCTCAGCAGTTCCTCGGCGTTGTGCTCGGTGTCCAGGACCTCGTCATCGTGGGAAACCTCCACGTCCGGAGCCGGCTCGGGTTGCGGGACGGGGGCGGGCTCCGGGGCTGGTGGCGGCGCGACGGGGGCGCCCGTGGGCCGCTGCGCGGGCTGAGCGGCGGGGCCGGGCTCGCCCGAGGACAGGACCGACTGGATGCGCAGCTCCACCCCGATGACCTGGATCAGCGCGTCCGCCAACACGTCCGCGCTGCCGCCGCTGCCGAAATTGTCCTTCGGTCCGGTCTGGGCGAAGCCGAGGTGCAGCACGCCGTCGGCCACGTCCAGGATCTGGGCGTGCTGGCTGAGCAGCATGAAGGTGAAGCGGCGGCGCTGCTTGACCTCTTCCAGCACGTTGGGCCACACCCGCCGAAGTTCGGCGGCGGTCAGCTTCGCCTGGCGGGCCTTCGCTGCCTCCGACGGTGGCGCGGCCTTCGCCGGCGCGGGCGCTGGCGGCGCCACCGAGTGCTCCGGGGGGGCGCCGGCGGGACGCTGGCGGGGCGGCTCGGCGGGCGGCCGCCGCTGCTCGGGCTCCTGTGCTGCGGGGCGCTCCGGCGGCGCGGGGGCGCGGTGCGGTGCGGCGGCGGGCGACTCGGGCGCTGCGGGGGCGCGCTGCGTCACAGGCGTCGACGCCGGGGGCTCGGTGGCCGGCGTCGACGGCTCCGCGGCGCCCATCATCCCCACGCGGCGTTCCAGCCGATCCATCCTGGCGGGCAGTCCACGCTCACCGGCGTCCGCGCCGGGCAGCAGCACCCGTGCGCACATCAGCTCCAGGTGCAGGCGCGGCGCGGTGGTGCCCCGCATGTCCGTGAGCCCCGTCGCGATCACCTCCGCGGCGCGGGTGAGTTCACCGGCGCCCAGGCCCGCCACCTGCGTCTGGAGGCGCTGTGCCTGATCCGCCGCCACGTCCAGCAGCCCGTTGGTGGCCGCGTCGGGAACGGCCGACAGGATGACGAGGTCCCGTAGGCGACGCAACAGGTCCTCGGCGAACCGGCGGGGGTCCTGACCCACGTCGATCACCTTGTCCACGGTGCGGAACACCCCTGCCGCGTCGCCCGCGGCGAACGCGTCCATGATCTCGTCGAGCAGCGCGTCGGGCGTGTAGCCCAGCAGGGCAGCGGCCTGCATGTAGCTGACGCCCTCCTCCCCCGAGCCGCCGAGCAGCTGATCCAGCACCGAGAGCGAGTCCCGGACCGAACCACCCCCGGCGCGGACCACCAGCGGGAGGGCGGTCTGGTCCACCATGACGCCCTCGGTCTGACAGATCTCGGCCAGGTAGTCACCCAGCACGCGGGGCGGCACGAGGCGGAACGGGTAGTGGTGCGTGCGGGACCGGATGGTGCCGATGACCTTCTCCGGCTCCGTGGTGGCGAAGATGAACTTCGTGTGCGGTGGCGGTTCCTCCACCAGCTTGAGCAGCGCGTTGAACCCCTGCGGCGTCACCATGTGCGCCTCGTCGATGATGTAGATCTTGTAGCGGCTCGCCACCGGGGCGAAGTACGCGCGCTCACGGAGGTCCCGGGCGTCGTCGACACCTCCGTGGGAGGCTGCGTCGATCTCGATCACGTCGATGGACCCGGGGCCGCCCCGCGCCAGGTCCTGGCACGACTCGCACTGTCCGCAGGGGGTGGAGGTGGGCCCCTTCTCGCAGTTGAGGCAGCGCGCCAGGATGCGCGCCGAGGTGGTCTTCCCGCAGCCCCGCGGGCCGGAGAAGAGGTAAGCGTGGTTGACCTTGTTGTTCTCCAGCGCCCGCTGCAGCGGCACGGTGACGTGGTCCTGGCCGATGAGTTCGGAGAACGTGTCCGGGCGGTAGCGGCGATACAGGGCCAGGGGCGCCGCCGGGGACTCGCGACGGGGGGTGTGGTCCAGCTTCGACGGCGGCACGTGCAGGGCCGGGGCATCCTCCACCGGGTCCGGAATCTCATCGAAGAGGCCCGGCCCCTCCATGGGCTCGAACCCGGGCTGGTCAGCCGCTCCGAGCGCCTGATCGCTGATCAGGGCGTACTCGTCCTCGTCGTACTCGTCGTCCACGCGACCCACCCTATTCCAGAGGCACGACATTTCCAGGGGCAAAGAAAAGGGCCCCTCGCGCACCCGGAAGAGCTCACTTACCCTTGCTGCCTTCCGACCCTGGGGGAGTTGGGCGAGGTACCGCCGCGCGAGGAACCGGGGCCAACTCTACCCCATGCATCGGCGGGGCCCTGTCGACGTTCCTGGCCTAGGCTCGCGTCATGGTGAGCAGGGTGGATCCGGTGATCGCGCAGGTGTGGCGGGGTGGGCATCTCGAGTGCCTGCATCACGGCGCGGTGGTGGTGACGGCGCCGGACGGAACCGTCCGCTTCGCCGCGGGCGACACCTCCTCCCAGATCCTTCCGCGCTCGTCGCT
The DNA here is from genome assembly GCF_055326215.1 of Tessaracoccus pujii. Taxonomy (NCBI): domain Bacteria; kingdom Bacillati; phylum Actinomycetota; class Actinomycetes; order Propionibacteriales; family Propionibacteriaceae; genus Tessaracoccus; species Tessaracoccus pujii. The sequence goes on from NZ_JBUZNP010000004.1 coordinate 402,200, forward strand.
CAAGCCGCTGCAGGCGGTCGCCATGCTGCGCCACGGGCTCGACGTCGACGGCGCGGAACTGGCCCTGGTCGGCGCCTCGCACTCCGGGGAGACGTTCCACCTCGACGGCGTGCGCAGCATCCTCGAAGGGGCGGGCCTGTCCCCCGCAGACCTCCAGACCACGCCGGGGCTGCCGCTCGACGCCGGGGCCCAGGCCGCCTGGCTGGCGGACGGGCACGGACGGGAGCCGCTGGCGCACAACTGCTCCGGCAAGCACGCCGGCATGCTGCGGACCTGCGCGCGGGCGGGCTGGCCGACCGACTCCTACCTCGACATCACCCATCCGCTCCAGATCCTCTCGCGCGAGGTCATCGCCGAGCTGGCCGGCGAGGCCGTGGGCGAGCCGGTGGTCGACGGGTGCGGCGCCCCCGCGTTCGCCGTCAGCCTGGCCGGCCTGGCACGGGCATTCGGCCGCCTGGCCGGGGCACCCACGGGGCCGGAACGACGGGTGGGCGACGCCTTCCGCGCGCACCCCGAGTACGCGTCGGGCACACGGCGCGACGAGGTGGTCCTGCACCGCGAGATACCGGGGCTGGTGTGCAAGGTGGGCGCCGAGGGCTGCTACGCGATCGGGCTGGCCGACGGCACGGGGGTCGCGGTGAAGGTGGGCGACGGCCACCACCGGGGCACGGTCGCGCCGGTGGTGGCCGTGCTGGCCGCGCTGGGCCACGACACGCCGGCGCTGAGGGCTCTGGACCCGGAACCGGTGCTCGGCCATGGCAGGCCCGTGGGCCGCGTCGTCGTGGACCCCGATCTTCGGGCCGTCTTGCGCTCGGCGCTCTGACTGGCACCGCCGTCGCCCTCCGCGCAGGCGTCCGATAGTCTGCGCGCGCTCCAGTCCTTCTCTCCCAGGGGTCCGCCATGAACGCCGTCGTGCTGTCTGTTGTCGTGATGCTCGTGCTGTCCGTCCTGCGTGTGCACGTCGTGCTGGCGCTCTTCCTCGGCGCCCTCGTCGGCGGCCTGCTGGCGGGCCTCGGCCTCGAGGGCACGATGGTGGCGTTCCAGGAGGGACTGGCCGGAGGCGCGAAGATCGCCCTGAGCTACGCGCTCCTCGGCGCGTTCGCCATGGCTGTGGCGCACTCCGGCCTGCCCCAACTGCTGGCGAGCTGGCTGATCCGCAAGCTCGACGCGGACGACCTCAGCAGGTCGCAGAAGGTCACCCGGTGGACCACCGCCGGCCTGCTGACCGGGATCCTGGCGATGGCGATCATGAGCCAGAACCTCATCCCGGTGCACATCGCGTTCATCCCACTGCTGATCCCGCCGCTGCTCATCATCATGAACCGGCTGCGCCTCGACAGGCGGGCCGTGGCCAGCGTGCTCACGTTCGGCCTTGTCACCACCTACATGTTCCTGCCCATCGGATTCGGCAAGATCTTCCTCAGCGACATCCTCTACGGCAACATCATCGCCTCCGGTCTCGACGTCAGCGGCGTCAACGTGATGTCCGCCATGGGAATCCCGGCGCTGGGCATGGTGATCGGCCTTGTCGTCGCGGTGTTCGTCACCTACCGGCGGCCCCGCGAGTACGACCGGGACGCGGTGGTGGACCACGACGCACCGTCAGAGATCAAGGGCTACCGCATCGCCATTGCACTGGCCGCCATCGTCGCCTCCTTCGGCGTGCAGGTCTGGCTGACCTTCGCGGGATCCGCTGCCGATCCGCTCCTGGTGGGCGCTCTGCTCGGGCTGTGCCTGTTCATCATCACGGGTGCCGTGAAGTGGCAGGACGCCGACGAGGTCTTCACCGGCGGCATGCGGATGATGGCATTGATCGGGCTGATCATGATCGCCGCGCAGGGCTTCGCGTCGGTGATGCGCGCCACTGAGCAGATCGCGCCCCTCGTGGAGGGCTCTGCCGCATTGTTCGGCGACAACCGGGGCATGGCCGCGTTCGCGATGCTGCTGGTGGGTCTGCTGGTCACGATGGGCATCGGCAGCTCGTTCTCGACGCTTCCGATCATCACGGCCATCTACGTGCCGCTCTGCATCTCGTTGGGATTCTCGCCCGTGGCCACCGTGGCGATCATCGGCACGGCCGGAGCCCTCGGCGACGCGGGCTCACCCGCCTCCGATTCCACGCTCGGCCCCACCGCCGGTCTGAACGCGGACGGCCAGCACGACCACATCCGCGACACCGTCATCCCCACGTTCCTGCACTTCAATCTGCCGCTGCTGGCGGCAGGCTGGGTCGCGGCGATGGTGCTCTGAGCCTCCGCGGCACAACCGCGGGGGACGGTGCAGGCACGGGTCCTCCCCCGACTTGAGAGGTCAGGACCCGCTCCGGTAAGGTCTCGCCTTGGAGGATTCGCCTAGAGGCCTATGGCGCTCGCTTGGAAAGCGGGTTGGGTTAACGCCCTCACGAGTTCGAATCTCGTATCCTCCGCCACCACGATTCCCGCTCTGACTAGGGCGGGAATCGCCATTTCTGGGGCACAGCGGGGTGCCAGACGCGATTCGTGCCCCGAATGTGCCCCGAGTTTTTCGGGAGTGCGTGCGCTTCGTGGGGGCACTCGTATCATTTTCCTGGGTGCGATGGACAGGGGAGTCCCGCATTCAGGCGCCAGGACCCCGCGGCCGCACAGCGCTACATGCCTGGGCGCGCCGGGCATCGTTGACAGGTCGGTGGTCAGGATGGTGCTTGCGTGGACGGACGTCTCCGGTCAGGCAGCTCCCACGGGAGGCGGGGTCGGCTGTCGACACATGTCCGGTTGGTGCCTGGTGATGGTCCTCCGCCTCGCGCCTCGGTGGCCTGCTTGGGCACCGAGTGGGCACCAAGGCCCGGAGTAGGGCGCCGTTGCTCACGCTGTGTCCAGCTCCGGGCCGGGTTCTTACTAGCAAGAGAACACAGCGAGGGGGGGCACCACCGAATCTCGCGCCCTGCCATCAAAGGAGTTGTCGTAATGGCCGTCGCTACGCATCCCGAAGCCAGCAAGTATCCCAGCGCCGAGTGGCTATCCCTTCAACAGGCTGCTCTCTACTACGGAGTAAGTGTTGACACTCTACGTCGTCGTATCTCCGCTGGCCGTCTGCCAGCAGCCCGGTTTGGAGTGCGGCTGATCAGGGTGCGTGTTGAAGACCTCGATCGCTTGTTCCGGCCCATCCCCGTCGGAGATGCCCTCGTCAGGGCCCACGCATCCTGAGAGCCCCCCGACAACTGCGAGGGTCTGACCCGCGCATCCTGATGGCCATCACCGTCTTCCTGTTCGTCCTCAGGAGTCGGGGCCGTGTCGCCCGTTCCTCTGTCGGGCCCAGGCACGGGGACGCTCAAGCGCCAACAACCGACCGAATCGGTGCTGGCTGAGTATTCGGTCTTCTGAGCGCCAGCGGTATTGCGGTTGAGCGCCATCCGTCGCCGTGCGGGTTCGTGGGGTTGAGCGCCACCGGTTCGTGTCGGTGAGCGCCGGGTGCGGGGTTCGTAGGCTCCTCCTGCCGTGTGGCCTATCACGCGGCAGAAGGAGTGATTGGGATGGTACGCAAGATCAAAGCGAAGCTGGTGCTTCGGCTCCGCGAGGAGGGGTTCTCGGGCAGGCAGATCGCCGCGCAGGGCATGTCACGCCATAGCGTGACCGCGGTCATCGAGGCCGCCGAGCGGGAGGACGTCGGCTGGGACGACGTCGCCGACCTGGACGAGGCGCAGGTGTATGCCCGTCTGTTCCCGGGCCGCGGGGAGCATGAGAGCGTCCATGCGCAGCCGGACTGGCCGTCGGTGCATCGCGAGCTCGCCCGGGTCGGGGTGACGTTGAAGCTGCTCCATGGCGAGTACGTCGACCGATGCCGCGTCGAGGGGTCGACGGCGATGGGCTATGACCGGTTCTGCAAGAACTATCAGCAGCATGTCCTGGTCAGCGGGGCCGCGTCGCGGATCGGTCACAAGGCCGGGCAGAGCATCGAGGTCGACTGGTCCGGGCCGACGATGCAGCTGACCGATCCGGTGACCGGGCAGCAGCAGCGCGTCTACTTGTTCGTGGCCACGTTGCCGTTCTCCCGCTACGCGTTCGTCGAGCCGGCCCTGGATATGCGGCAGGACACGTGGCTGCGGGCGCATGTGGCGATGTTCGACTGGTTCGGCGGCTCCGTCCCGCGGATCGTTCCAGACAACCTGAAGACCGGCGTGATCAAACACCCCGCCGAGGGTGAGGTGGTCCTCAACGACGCCTACCGGGAGTTGGCTGCGCACTACTCGGCTGCGGTGCTACCCGGCAGGGTCCGGAAACCCAAGGACAAGGCCAGCGTCGAAAACACCGTCGCGCATGTCGCGACGTGGGTGATCGCCGGGCTCCGGGACCGCCGCTTCGCCACGCTGCCCGAGCTGCGCGCCGCGATCTACCAGCGGGTGGAGGCCTACAACCGTGAACCCTTCCAGAAACGCCAAGGCTCCCGGCTGAGTGTGTTCGAAGCGGAGGAGAAGCCGCTGCTGCGGCCGCTGCCCGCGGTCGCGTTCGAGATCAGCCGCTGGGTCTACGGGCGACGAGTCCAGAAGAATGGGCATGTCGTGTGGGAGAAGAACTTCTACTCCGTGCCGTATTCGCATATTGGTCGCAGTGTCGATCTGCGGGTCACCGACACGATGCTCGAGGTGTTCACCGGTCACACGCGGCTGACCAGCCACCTGCTCGCACCACCAGGCGTGTTCAACCAGTACCGCACCCACGACGCCGATCTGCCCGAGGGGCCGCGCTACCGGCAATGGGACGCGGCCAGGGTCCGCCAGTGGGCGGGCCGGGTCGGGGAGAACACGCTGACCGTGGTCAACCGGATCTTCGAGTCCGTCCCGGTCGATGAGCAGGGCCTCGATGCCGCGCTGGCGGTCCTGCGGCTCACTCGCCGCTACTCGACTGAACGCCTCGAAGCAGCCTGCCAGATCGCCTTGGCGTCCAGGGTCCGCTCGCCCCGCTACGCCCATCTGAGGCCGATCCTGGAAACCAACCAGGACCACACCCGCAGCCGAGGGCCGGGGATCGAACCGGAGAACGGCGGCGGTGGGCCGGTCGGGTACGTGCGTGGGGCCGACTACTACGGAGGCGCACGATGACCCGGATCGATACCGAGACCAAACGCAAGCTCCGCGAGATCGGCGCCACCTGCCTGGTCGACGCCCTGGAAACCCAGGACGACACCCTCACCCTCGGGATGGTGTTCGAAGAACGCATCAAGCTGGCCGTCGACGACGCCCACGCCACGTTCACCCACGGCAAGGTCGAAGGCCTGATCCGCCGGGCGGGGCTGCGTTACCCGAACGCGGACTTCCGCCGCCTCGACCTGGTCGAACAGCGTGGCCTCGACCGCGGGGTGATTGCCCAACTGGGCACCTGCACCTTCATCACCAGACAGCAGAACGTCGTGTTCCAAGGCTTCACCGGATCCGGGAAGTCCTACCTCGGCTCCGCGCTGGCGAAACAGGCCTGCCAGCACCGGTATCGGGCGCACTACATACGCATGCCCGACCTCGAAGAGGCCTGGGCTGCGGCCAGGGACCGGCCCGCCGGGAAGGAGAAGTTCCTCCGCAAATACGCCGCGTTCACGCTGCTCGTGATCGACGAATGGCTCCTCGACCCGCCCGACGACAGCACCCGCAGCATGCTCCTGGAACTGCTTGAACGCCGCTACGACGCAGTCTCCACCGTGTTCTGCACCCAGTACGCGAAGAAAGACTGGCACCAGCGCCTCGGCTCCGGAGTCCACGCCGATGCGATCATGGACCGCATCGTCCACAACACCATCTGGATCGAAACCGGCGGCACCAACATGCGCGAACACACCGCCACCGCATAACCCAGAGCCGGTGAGCGCCACCACGACCCCCGGTGGCGCTCACCGGCACTACCCCCGGCGCTCGACCCCAATATCCAGTGGCGCTCAAGCGCGATAACCAACGGCGCTCACACGGTCAAATACTCAC